>DATCGH010000377.1:0-3342 GCA_036509055.1 Caldimonas sp. | reverse complement strand
TCCATGCGCGCGAGCACGTCGCGCTCGAGGTCGACACCGGGGGCGATCTCGATCAGCTCGAGGCCCTCCGGGCGCAGCCGGAAGACGCAGCGCTCGGTGATGTAGAGCACGTCCTGGCCGCCGGCCGCGGCGTGGCGGCCGGAGAAGGTGCGGTGCTCGACCTCGGCCACGAACTTGCGCGCCGCGGCGTCGCGCACGACCCGCAGGCCATCGGCCTCGAACGCAAGCTCGCACTCGCCGGCGCCGAAGCTGCCGACGAAGACGACCTTGCGCGCGCTCTGGCTGATGTTGATGAAGCCGCCGGCGCCGGCCAGGCGCGGGCCGAACTTGGAGACGTTGACGTTGCCCTCGGCGTCGGCCTGGGCCAGGCCGAGGAAGGCGACGTCGAGGCCGCCACCGTCGTAGAAGTCGAACTGGTAAGGCTGGTCGATGATCGCCTGGGCGTTGATCGCTGCACCGAAGTCGAGCCCGCCGGCGGGCACGCCGCCGATCACGCCCGGCTCGGCGGTGAGCGTCAGCAGGTCGCTCAGCTTTTCCTCGGCGGCGACCGCGGCCACGCCTTCCGGCATGCCGATGCCGAGGTTGACGACGCTGTTCGGCCGGAGCTCGAGAGCGGCGCGGCGGGCGATCACCTTGCGCAGGCACATGTCGAACGGCCGGTCCTGGCGCGCCGGCACGCGGTGCTCGCCGGAGTAGGCGGCGTTGTAGGCGGTGCCGAAGGTCTGCGGATGGTTCGCGGCCTCGGCGACGACGACGCAATCGACCAGGACCCCGGGGATCTTGACCTGGCGTGAGCCGAGCGTGCCGCGCTCGGCGATGCGCTCGACCTGGACGATCACCAGCCCGCCGCTGTTGCGCGCCGCCATGGCGATCGACAGGCTCTCGAGCGTCAGCGCCTCGCGCTCCATCGTGATGTTGCCGTCGGGATCGGCGGTGGTGCCGCGGACGATCGCGACGTCGATCGGGAAGGCCTTGTAGAAGAGGTATTCCTTGCCGCCGACCGGCATCAGCGTCACCAGCTCGTCGGTGCTCCGGGCATTGAGCCGGCCGCCGCCGTGGCGCGGATCGACGAAGGTGCCGAGGCCGATCCGGCTGAGGTGGCCGGGCTTGCCGCCGGCGATGTCGCGGAACAGGTGCGCGATCACGCCCTGCGGCAGGTTGTAGGCCTCGATCAGGTTGTCGACCGCGAGCTTCTGCAGCTTCGGCACCAGGCCCCAGTGGCCGCCGACGGCGCGCTTCACCAGCCCGGGATGCGCCAGGTGGTTGAGGCCGCGCGAGCGGCCGTCGCCCTGGCCGGCGGCGTAGAACAGGGTGAGGTTCTCCGGTCGTCCGGGCGCGCCGGAGAGAAACAGCGCTTCGAGCGCAATCGCGACCTCCTCGGCGAAGCCGATGCCGACGAAGCCGCCGGTCGCGACCGTGTTGCCGCTGCGGATCAGGCCGACCGCCTCGGCAGCGCTGACGAGCTTGCCGTCGTTCATGACCTTGGCCGGGCCGCGAGCACCGAGCTCTCGAGGCCCGCGTCGTGGGCGGCGTTTCCGTTCATCGCCGGCTCGGGTCGAAGTGCTTCTGCAGGTCCTGCCAGCAGCGGTAGTACTCGTGCTGCAGCTGCGCCGATTCGATCGCCTGCCGGGTCGGCCGCCAGACGAAGCGGGTCTCGAACATGAAGGCCATCGTGTCCTTGATGACGTCGGGCTTGGACAGGTCGGCGCGGCTCGCCTTCTCGAAGGTGGCAGCGTCGGGGCCGTGGCCGGTCATGCTGTTGTGCAGGCTCGCGCCGCCGGGCGCGAAGCCCTCGGCCTTGGCGTCGTAGGCGCCGTGCACCAGGCCCATGAACTCGCTGGCGATGTTGCGATGGAACCAGGGCGGACGGAAGGTGTCCTGCATCGCCAGGATGCGCGGCGGGAAGATCACGAAGTCGATGTTGCTCACGCCCGGCGTGTCGGAGACGCTGTGCAGCACCAGGAAGATCGACGGGTCCGGATGGTCGTGGCTGATCGAGCCGATGGTGTTGAAGCGGCGCAGGTCGTACTTGTAGGGCGCGTAGCTGCCGTGCCAGGCGACGACGTCGAGCGGCGAATGGTTCATCCTTGCCGACCAGAGCCGGCCCATGAACTTCGCCACCAGCTCGTGCGGGCCGTCCGCGTCTTCGTAGGCGGCGACCGGGGTCAGGAAGTCGCGCGGGTTGGCCAGGCCGTTCGAGCCGATCGGGCCGAGGTCGGGCAGGCGGAAGGCGCTGCCGTAGTTCTCGCAGACGTAGCCGCGGCCGCTGCCGTCCGGCAGCTCGAGCCGGAAGCGCACGCCGCGCGGAATGACGACGATCTCCTGCGGCTCGGCGTCGACGATGCCGAACTCGGTGACGAAGCGGTGCCGGCCCTGCTGCGGCACGATCAGCATCTCGCCGTCGGCGTTGTAGAAGGCGCGGCCCTGCATCGAGCGGTTGGCGGCGTAGAGGTGGGCCGCGGCGCCGGCCTGCGCCTGCGGCGCGCCGCTGCCGGCCATGGTCACCAGCCCCTGGACGAAATCGCTCGGCGCCGTCGGCATCGGCAGCGGGTCCCAGCGCAGCTGGTTCGGCGGCGTCGGCACGGCGTCGAACTCGCTGACGATCCTGCTCGCATCGAGCGGCTCGAACGGCTGGTGCATCGCCGACGGCCGGATCCGATACAGCCAGGAACGCCGGTTGTCGGCGCGCGGCGCGGTGAACGCGGTGCCGCTCAGCTGCTCGGCGTACAGGCCATAGGGGCAGCGCTGCGGCGAGTTGCGGCCGACCGGCAGCGCACCTTCGAGCGCCTCGGTGGCGAATTCGTTGCCGAACCCGGTAAGGTAGCCGTCCATCAGTCTGCCGCCTGCAGCACGCCGCGCGCGATCTGGTCGCGCTCGATCGATTGGAACAGGGCCTTGAAGTTGCCCTCGCCGAAGCCGTCGTCGCCCTTGCGCTGGATGAACTCGAAGAACACCGGCCCGAGCATCGTCCCGGAGAAGATCTGCAGCAGGAGCCGGGGCTTTCCGCCCTCGGTGCTGCCGTCGACCAGGATGCCGCGCGTCTTGAGCTCGCTCACCGGCTGGCCGTGGCCGGACAGGCGCTCCTCGAGCATCTCGTAGTAGATGTCGTTCGGCGCCGTCATGAGGGGCACGCCGGCCAGCGCCAGCTTGTCGACCGTCTGCAGCAGGTCGTCGGTAAGCAGCGCCACGTGCTGGATGCCTTCGCCGTTGAACTGCATCAGGAATTCCTCGATCTGGCCCGAGCCCTTCGACGACTCCTCGTTCAGCGGGATCCGGATCTTGCCGTCGGGCGCGGTCATCGCCTTCGAGGTGAGGCCGGTGTATTCGCCCTGGATGTCGAAG
>DATCGH010000376.1:0-2595 GCA_036509055.1 Caldimonas sp. | reverse complement strand
GCTGCTGATGGAGTTCCACGGCAGCGAGGCCGGCGTCGCCGAGCAGTCGGCGATGGTCCAGGAGATCGCCAGCGAGCACGGCGGCGAAGGCTTCCAGTGGGCGACGACGCCCGAGGAGCGCAAGAAGCTCTGGGCGGCGCGACACCGCGCCTACTTCGCCGGCCTGCAGATGAAGCCCGGCTGCCGGACCGTGACCACCGACACCTGCGTGCCGATCTCGCGCCTGGCCGAATCGGTGGTGACCGCCTCCGAGGAAGCCGAGGCGGCGGGGATGATGCACTACATCGTCGGCCACGTCGGCGACGGCAACTTCCACATCGCCTACCTGGTCGACCCGAACATCCCGGGCGAGCGCGAGACCGCCGAGCGCCTCAACGAGGCGCTGGTGATGCGCGTGCTGGCGATGGACGGCACCTGCAGCGGCGAGCACGGCATCGGCCTGCACAAGATGGACTTCCTCGTCAGCGAGGCGGGCAGCGGCGCGATCGACATGATGCGCACCGTCAAGCGCGCCCTCGACCCGAAGAACATCATGAACCCGGGGAAGATCTTCGCGCTCTGAGCGCGCCGCGGAGCCGGGCTAGCGGGTCAGGACGTCCTCGCGCAGCAGTTCCTGGCGCGAGGGGATCCAAATGTCGTCGTTGGGCGTGCTGACGATGCGCTTGACGAACTCGGCCTTCAGCCCGGCGCTGCGGTAGAGCTCCGACTCCTCGCGCAGCGCCGGCACCGCCCGGTCCTCGGCCGATTCGCCGATCGAGCGGCCGCGGTGAAAGCCGATCTGCGCCTTTTCGCCGGCCGAGCGATTGGCACCGGCAAGAAGCACCAGCGTGCAGGCCGAGAAGCACTCGCCCTCGACCCGGGTGTTGAGCTGGTAGCGCTTGACCACCTCGGCCATCCGCTTGCCTTCGCGCAGCCACCCGCCCGGTGAATGGAGCAGGAGGGTGCCGACGCGCGGCGCCGCACCGATGGCCTTGTCGATGGCAGCGGCGGCGCCGTCGTTGATGCCGCCCGAGAACATCACCACCCGGCCGTCGTTGCTCAGCGTCACCTCGAAGCTTTCGGTCGGCTGCTGGCCCTGGGCGACCGCCCAATGTTCCCGCAGGTAAGGTCCCATCTTGCCGAGCTCGCGCACCGTCGCGATCGTGCCGATGCCGAGCGAGATCAGGGCGAGCAGTGACCAGACGATCTGCGAGCCGTCGAGAAAGCGACGCAGCGCCGACATCGCCGTGCCGAACATCGACCAGAGCCACACCGCCACGACCAACGGCTCGAAGCACAGCACGGCGACCGAGACCGCGCGCATCGAGGTTCGGTCGCCGAGCTCGCGGAACACCCAGGCGCCGAACGCGGCGAGGCCCCAGGCGAGCAGGACGGTGTGCAGCCAGTAGGAACGGGCGAGGGAGTACTCGCCGACCAGATGGCGCCAGAAAAATCCGGCGCGTGCCTCCCGGCGCGCGCTCCGGCGCGCCTCATCCCGCCGCGCCGTCACATCCGCTCGATTTCGGAAGTGGTGACCGACCAGTGGGTCGTGACGTCGCCGTAGGAATCGACGCTCTCGAGATTGACGCCGAAGCCCCAGAGGCGGGCGACGTGCTTCAGCACCTCCTGCGCGCTCTCGTGCAGCGGCCGGTTGTTGTGCCGGGTGTGGCGCAGGGTCAGCGCCCGGTCGCCACGCAGGTCGACGCTCAGCACCTGGATGTCGGGCTCGCGCGAACCGAGGTCGTACTGGCGCGACAGCGCCTCGCGCACGTGGCGGTAGCCGGCGGTATCGTGGATCGCCGAGACCCGCAGGTGCTCGTCGTGCTCGTCGTCGAGGATGGCGAACAGGCGCAGGTCACGGATGACCTTGGGCGACAGGTACTGGCCGATGAAGCTCTCGTCCTTGAAGTTGCGCATCGCGTGGTGCAGCGCCGGCAACCAGGGCGTGCCCGCGATCTGCGGGAACCATTCGCGGTCCTCGTCGGTCGGCTGCTCGCAGATCCGGCGCAGGTCGGTGTACATCGCGAAGCCGAGCGCATACGGGTTGAGGCCGCCGTAGGCCGGGTGGCCGACCGGCGGCTGGAAGATCACGTTGGTGTGCGACTTCAGCCACTCGATCATCACCCCGTCGGTCAGGTAGCCCTCGTCGTACAGGGCGTTGAGCAGGGCGTGATGCCAGAACGTCGCCCAGCCCTCGTTCATCACCTGGGTCTGGCGCTGCGGATAGAAGTACTGGGCGATCTTGCGCACGATCCGCACGACCTCGCGCTGCCACGGCTCGAGCAGCGGCGCGTTCTTCTCGATGAAGTAGAGGATGTTCTCCTGCGGCTCGGGCGGGAAGCGCTTCACCTCGGCGCTGTCCTCGACCCGGTCGGGCCGGCGGGGCAGGGTGCGCCAGATGTCGTTGACCTGGGTCTGGGCGTAGGCCAGGCGGTCGTTGCGCCGGGCCAGTTCCTCGGCGAGCGAGAGCTTGCTCGGCCGGTGATAGCGGTCGACGCCGTAGTTCTGCAGCGCATGGCAGCTGTCGAGCGTGTCCTCGACCTGCTGCATCCCGTACTTCTCCTCGCATTCGGAGATGTAGTTCCGGGCATAGACCAGGTAGTCGATGATCGACGA
>DATCGH010000375.1:0-3956 GCA_036509055.1 Caldimonas sp. | reverse complement strand
CCTCGACCGACACCTCTTCGGCGCGCCGCTGCAGGTCGAAGTCGACACTCGCCCCGCGCTCGGCGAGCCAGCGCCCGAGCGTGTGCCGCAGCAGCTTGCGCCGTTGCGAGAAGGCGACCGTGACGAGCTCCCCGAGCCGCGCCGGATCGATCCCGGCGGCGGCCGCCTTCGGCGTCATCCGCACCACCGCCGAATCGACCCGCGGCGGCGGATCGAAGGCTTCCGGCGCGACGTCGATCAGGTGCTCGATTTCGTAGCGCCACTGCAGCATGACGCTCAGCCGGCCGTAGTCCTTGCGGCCGGGCGCCGCCGCCATCCGATCGACCACCTCCTTCTGCAGCATGACGTGCTGATCGGCGATGCGATCGACCGACTGCAGCAGGTGGAACAGGATCGGCGTGGAGATGTTGTAGGGCAGGTTGCCGACGATCCGGAGCTTGCGCGAATCGCCCGCAGCCGCCGCCAGCGCCGCGAAATCGACCCGCAGCACGTCCGATTCGATGACCTCGAGCCCGGGCGTCCGGCGCAGCCGCGCTGCCAGGTCGCGGTCGAGCTCGACCACCCGGAGCCTTCCGCAGCGTTCCAGCAGCGGCATCGTGATCGCGCCGCGCCCCGGCCCGATCTCGACCAGCGCCTCGCCCGGCCGCGGCGCCACCGCCCGGACGATCGCGTCGATCACTCCCGGGTCGACGAGGAAATGCTGACCGAAGCGCTTCTTCGGAGGCGGCGCCACGGACCGTGCCGCCGCGGCTACTGCGGCGGGTCGCGCAGCTCGATGTAGGCCCGGCCGCGCAGGTCGCGCAGCCATTCGACATAGGCCTCCTCGAACTTCTGCTCGCGCAAAATGTTTCTCGCCTGCTCGCGCTGCTGCTTGGTGTCGAGCGTGATCTGGCGCCGGTCGACCACCTGCACCAGGTGCACGCCGAAGCGCGTGGCTACCGGCTCGGAGATGCCGCCGATGTCGAGGGCGGCGATCGCTTCCTCGAACTCCGGCACGTACGAGCCGGCCGAGGCCCAGCCGAGGTCGCCGCCCTGCGCGGCGCTCGAGTCCTCGGAGCTTTCGCGGGCGAGCTGCTCGAAGGTCTTGCTGCCGCCGAGGATCTCGCGCCGGAACTGGCTGAGCCGGCGCGCCGCCGCCTCGGCGTTCAGCGCGGTCGAGGGCCGGAGCAGGATGTGGCGGGCGCGAACTTGCTGGACGACGAAGGCCTCGTCCTTGCGCTCGATCAGCTTGAGCACGTGAAATCCGGCGGCGCTGCGCAGCAGGTCGGGCGCGACCTCCCCGGACTTCAGCGGCCGGACCGCCTTGACGAAGACGTCGGGCAGGCGGTCGGACGGCCGCATGCCGATCTCGCCGCCCGTGGCGCGATTGCCGTCCTGCGACATCTCGCGGGCGACCGTGGCGAAGTCCTCGCCGCCGCGAACCCGGCGCAGCGCCGCCAGCGCTCGCTCGCGCCGCTCGCTGACGACCACCTGGGTGGCGTTTTCCGGCACCACCACCATGATCTGCGCGATGTTGAACTGGGCGTTGGCGCCAGCCTTGCGGCGCTCCTCGATCAAGGCGTCGATCTCGGTGTCGCTGATCCGGATCCGGCTCGCGACCTCGCGCTCGCGCATCCGCTCGACCATCATCTGGTCCTTGATGTTGGAGCGGAACTTCGAGTACTCGAGGCCTTCCTTGCGCAGCCGCTCGCGCAGCTGCGGCACCGTGAGCTGGTTCTGCGCCGCGATGTTCGCGACGGCACGGTCGAGCTCGGACTCGTCGATCTTCATGCCGCTCTCGCGCGCGTTGGTGACGAGCACGCGCTCGTCGATCAGAACGTCGACCACCTCCTTGCGCAGCGCCGCCGGCGGCGGCAGCTGCTGGCGGGTCTGCTGCGCCTCGGCGCGCACCCGGTTGATCCGCTGCTGCACCTCGGCCGCCGTGACGAGCTCCTGGTTGACGACGGCGACGATGTAGTCGCCGGTCTGGGCCGGCGCGGGGCCGGCGGCCAGCCCCAGCGCCAGCGCGGCGAAGGCAGCCAGGACACCGCGGCGGGCGGGATTCGAATCAGTCATAGGGGGTGAACGGTGAACTCGTGGTGCGCTCGTCGCGCAGCAGCTGGTAGCCGGGCACATTGTCCTTCAAGACCCGGAGCGGATTGGAGCCGATCCGGGAAAGGCCGACGAGTTCCAGCTGCACGAGCAATCGGGTGGTCGCTTCGCTGCGGCCTGTGGACAAGCGCTCGACGATCACCCGGCCGATCCAGCAGCCGGCATCGTATTCGAGCCCGAGGAGCGAATCGATCAGGCGGCTGTCGCGGGTGCTGTAGTTGACCCGGCCGACGCTGTAGAGCGTTCCGCTGCAGGTGCCGCCGGCCGAGCGGTCGCCGCCCTCGCTCCCCCGCGTCCGGCCATAGACCGGCCATTGCCAGCCGACCTCCACCTGCTCCGACAGGCCGCGCGTCAACCGGTAGTTCATGTTGACGGTGCGATACGGCCCCGGCGAATAGCGAAAGCCGGCGATGGAGCGCGCGATCCGCTGGGTGTCCGGGTTGTACTGGGCCTGGGCATCGAAGGTCCAGTGCGGCACCAGCGAGGTCGAAGCGAGCGCCAGGATGTCGGAGAAGCGCCGGGTCAGCGGCTGGCCATCCGGCGTGATCTTCTGATCGCTGAACAGGTAGCGCTGCATGATGCCCAGGCGCAGCGCCTCGGCTCCCGTCTGCGGATCGACCAGCCGCGAGGTCAGCCCGGCGGTGAGTTGATGCGAGTCGGAGACCCGGTCGATGCCGGAGAAGGTGTTCTCGGTGAAGATCGAGTCGAAGTTGAAGTCCTTGGCGAAGGCGTCGAAGTTCGGCAGGTCGTCCTGGCGCCGGAACGGCGTGTAGACGTAGAAGAGCCGCGGCTCGAGGCTCTCGCGGAACGCCTTGCCGAACAGACGGGTCTCGCGTTCCAGGGTCCAGGCGCTGTCGACGCTCAGGGTCGGGATCACGCGCGAGGTGCTGTGGCTGCCGTCGGGCAGAGGCTGGTCGACCGAATACGAGGCGGCATTGAAGGAGACCTTGGGGACGAAATTCCAGCCGGGCGTATAGAACGGCCGGCTGATGCTGCCGAGGGCATGGAACCGGTCGCCGGTCTGCCGCGGCGCGAGATAGTGATCGTCCGGGTTGGCGAAGCGGTTGAACTCGCCCTCGAAGGCGACGTCGAGGCCGCCGAACCAGGGGGCGGTGTAGCGCGTCCCGACCTGCGGCAGCCGGTCGTACGGCGGCGGGTCGATCCGGGTGGTCGGGTCCGCGGTCTGCAGCACCTGCCAGCGCTGCACCCGGGCGTAGGTCGACCAGTCGCCGAACGGCCGGTAGAGCTGCAGATCCGACTGCAGGAGCCGCGGTGTCGGCGAGCGGCGATCGCCCGGGAAGTCCTTCCAGTAGTCGTCGTCGGAGACGCGCAGGACGCGGGCCTGGGCATAGATCTCCCCGGGCAGCAGGCCCTCGTGGAGGAAGCGGAAGGCATGGCGCGAATGGTTGTCGTAGGCGCGGTCGTTCGGCAGGAGGCGCAGATCGGCCTCGCCGGAATAGCCGGGCTGGAGATAGCGGAACTCGGCGTCGACCGCCGGCCCGCGCTTGGAACTCTCGACGAAGGTGAAGGTCGCGTCGCGATTGGGCGCGATGTTCCAGTAATAGGGCACGGCCACCTGGAGGCCGCTTCGGCTGTCGAGGCCGAAGGCCGGCGGCAGGAAGCCCGAGCGGCGCTCGTCGTTGAGCGGAAAGCTCAGCACCGGCGAGGCGAGGATGGGCACGCCGTAGAAGCGCAGCACCGCGTCGCGGGCGATGCCGGTGCTCGTCTCGTTGTCGGTCTCGATGCGACCGGCCTGCAGGATCCACGGCGGGTCCGGGTCGTCGGGACTGCAGCTCGAGTAGGTCGCGTCGATCGCGACGGCGCGCTGCTCGTCGATGAATTCGATCAGCGTCGCCTTGCCGCCG
>DATCGH010000374.1:0-2645 GCA_036509055.1 Caldimonas sp. | reverse complement strand
GATCGTCCGACTCCTCGACGCGCCGGACGACTCTGGTGCGGCGGCCGGTGCGGCCGCGGCCGCGACCGACGCGCCGCAGGCCGATCTCGATCCGGTCGGTCGGGCTCGCGATTTCGCGGCACCCCTGCTCGCCGGGCGCACCTTGCCGACCGGCGAGGCCATGCTCGCCCACGCCGACGGCTCGGCGGCGGTGCTCGCCGAGATCGGTGCGGCGCCCGAGCTGCAGGCGGCGGTGTTCCTCGTCTATGCGGCGGCGCAGCTCGGCAAGCCCGACGAGGTGCTGACGCCGCTCTTCGGCGAGTCGCAGGCGACCCTGGTCGCCCATGCGAGGAAGCTCGGCGACCTGCAGCGCGCCGCCAAGGGCGCGCGCGTCGATGCCGCCGACAAGGCGCTGCAGACCGAGCGGGTGCGGAAGATGCTCCTCGCGTTCTCTCGCGATCTGCGGGTGGTGCTGCTGCGCCTGGCTTCGCGGCTGCAGACGCTGCGCTGGTTCGCGGCGAGCAAGACCCCAGGGGCGCAGGAGTTCGCGGCCGAGGCGATGCAGGTGTTCGCGCCGCTCGCCAACCGGCTCGGCATCTGGCAGATCAAGTGGGAGCTCGAGGACCTCGCCTTCCGCTTCCTCGACCCCGAGAGCTACCACGCGATCGCCCGCCAGCTCGACGAGCGGCGCACCGACCGCGAGGCGCGAATCGGCCGGCTGCGCACCGAGCTCGAGGCCGACCTCGCGGCGCACGGCCTGGCAGCGCAGGTGCAGGGCCGGCCGAAGCATCTGTATTCCATCTGGAAGAAGATGAAGAGGAAGGGCGTCGCCTTCGACCGCGTCATGGACATGCTGGCGCTGCGCGTCATCGTCCCCGACGTCGCCGGCTGCTACGCCGTGCTCGCGCGGGTGCACGAGCGCTGGCCGGCGATCGCCGGCGAGTTCGACGACTACATCGCCCGGCCGAAGGCCAACGGCTACCGCTCGCTGCACACCGTGGTCCAGGGCGACGACGGCCGGCCGGTCGAGATCCAGATCCGCACGCCGGAGATGCACGAGCATGCCGAATACGGCGTCTCGGCGCACTGGGCCTACAAGGAGGCCGAGGTCGCGAGCCGGGCGCGCGGCGGAACGAGCGGGCGCTTCGAGGCGAGCATTGCCGAAGCGCGGCTGGTGGTGCTGCGCCAGCTGCTGGCCTGGCAGCACGACCTCGCCGGCGACGACGACGCCGTGCCCGGTGCACCGGTCGATGCCGCCAAGCCGGTGTTCGACGACCGCATCTACGTCTTTACGCCGCAGGCGACGGTTGTCGAGCTCACCGCGGGCGCGACGCCGATCGACTTCGCCTACGCGGTGCACACCGATCTGGGCCACCGCTGCCGCGGCGCCAAGGTCGACGGCAGGGTCGTGCCGCTGGCGACGCCATTGCAGAGCGGGCAGACGGTCGAGATCACCGCTGCGAAGACCGGCGGGCCGTCTCTCGACTGGCTCAACCCCGAGCTCGGCTACCTGCGCAGCGCGCGCTCGAAGGCCAAGGTCCGCTCCTGGTTCAACGCGCTGGCCACCGATGCCACGGTGGCGCGCGGTCGCGAGGCAGTGGAGAAGGTGCTGCAGCGCGAAGGCAAGACCGCGCTCAAGCTCGAGGACCTGGCGGCGCAGCTCGGCTTTCGCAGCGCCGAGGCGCTGTTCGAGGTGGTCGGCAAGGACGAGCTGTCGCTGCGCAACATCGAGGCCTTGCTCCGACCCGCGCCCGCGCCCAAGGCCGACGAGGACGAGATCCACTTCAGTCGGCCGCGGGCCGAGGCCGGCGGCGTGCTCGTGGTCGGCGTCGAGTCGCTGCTCACCAGCCTGGCGCGCTGCTGCCGGCCGGCGCCGCCCGACGCGATCGCCGGCTATGTCACCCGCGGCAAGGGCGTCGCGGTGCACCGCGCCGCCTGCAGCAACCTGCGGGCGCTGCGCGAACGCTCGCCGGAGCGGGTGATCCCGGTCGCCTGGGGCGCGGCCGACGCGTCTCGGCCTGCCCTCTATCCGGTCGACGTGCAGGTCGAGGCGAGCGATCGCCAGGGGCTGCTGCGCGACGTCTCCGAGGTGTTCGCCAAGGAGAAGACCAACGTCACCGGCGTCAAGTCGAGCTCGGTGAAGGACGCCGCCGGCGGCACCGCCTACATGACCTTCACGGTGGAGGTCGCCGACGCCGCCCGGCTCGGAGCAACCCTGGCCCAGGTGTGCCGCGTTCCCGGCGTGCGCGCCGCGCGCCGCCGCTAGCTCGCCTCATTTCACCGGGATCGGCGTCGCCCGGTCGACCGGCACCGCGGTGACGCTGTTTTGCGGCGAGCCCTCGATCACCCGGTCGGAATAGGTGAGGTAGACCAGGGTGTTGCGCTTCCGGTCGACCATGCGGATGACGCGCAGCTTCTTGAACACCAGCGAGATGCGCTCGTTGAACATCTCCTCCTGCGCCTCGAGTGGCTTGGGAAACGAGATCGGCCCGACCTGGCGACAGGCGATCGAGGCTTCGGCGAGATCCTCCGCGAGCCCGAGCCCGCCCTTGATGCCACCGGTCTTGGCCCGCGACACGTAGCAGGTGACGCCGCCGACCTTGGGGTCGTCGTAGGCGTCGACGACGATCTTGTGGTCGGGGCCGAGCAGCTTGAAGACGGTGTCG
>DATCGH010000373.1:0-5522 GCA_036509055.1 Caldimonas sp. | reverse complement strand
TCGCCGATCTCCTGCGACGACTCGCCCAGCCGCTTGATCCGCTTCGAGGTTTCCTGGATCTGGTCGCGGATCGAGTTCATGCCGCCGATCGTGTTCTGCACCGCCTTGAGGCCCGACTCGGCCGCGTGCAGCGACTGGCGGGCCACGGTCGCGGTTTCCTGCGCCTGGGTCGACACGTTGTTGATTCGTCCGGCCATCTGCAGCACCGATTCGCCGGTGTCGCGGATCTCGCGCAGCTGCTCGGAAGACGCGGCCAGCAGCTCGGTCGAGTTGGCCTCGACCTGCTCGGTCGTCGACGCCACCCGGCTGACCGTGCCCTGCACCTGCGACACCAGGGTGCGCAGCTCTTCCACGGTGTAGTTCACCGAGTCGGCGATGGCGCCGGTGATGTCCTCGGTCACGGTCGCCTGCTGCGTCAGGTCGCCCTCGGCGACGCCCTGCAGCTCGTTCATGAGACGAAGAATCGCCGCCTGGTTGGCGTCGTTGACGCGCTTGGCTTCCTGCTCCTGGGCCTCGGCCTCGAGGCGCCGGCTCTGCGCCAGCGCCGCACGCTGGCCCTGCTCCGTCACGTAGAGGCGAAGGAAGCCGTAGCCGCCGGCGGCGGCCATCACCGCGAACAGGATCAGCAGGATGATCGTCGGCGCGCCGATCCGCGATTCGCTCTCGAGCCGCTCCTGCACCGTCTCCAGGCCCTTGCGCAGGGCTTCGCTGTCGCCGACGATCGCCGTCTGCGCGTCGCGTGCGGCGTTCAGGCCGGGCAGGTTCGTAAGGATGCTGGCGCCGCGGTTCTTGGTGTCCTGGTATTGCTTGACCAGCGCCGTCAGGCGTTCCTTGATCTGCGGGTCGCGCGTGCCCGGCAGACCCATCGGGCCGCTGCCCTCGAGCAGGCCCTTGGTGATCTCGTTGAACGACTTCAGGTCCTTCTCGAGCAGGAACACCGCCTCCGGATTGACGCCCTCGGCGGTGAGGAATTCGTTCGCCGACTTGCCGATCCGCTGCGTCAGCATCACGACCTGGCTGAGCGCCGAGACCTCGACCGGGTTGACGTCGCGCTGCAGCTTCATCGACAGGATCGCCTCGGCCGACTCGAGCAGGTCGAACGACTGCCGGTTGATCAGGCGGAGCGACTGACCGACCTCGGTCAGCGACTTCTGCTGGGCGACGATGACGCCGGCGTTCTTCTCCGCCCGGTCGACCAGCGGCACGACCACGTCGAGCGACTCCTGCACGGCGGCCGGCGCGGCGCCCTTCAGGTTGCGCACGTTGGTGGCCAGCACCTCGGAGCTTTCCTTCACCTCGGGGAACGCCGTGGTGCTGCCGACGATCGCCTGCGTCACCGACTTGGCGAGCCGCTGCGACTGCATCATCGCCTGGCCGGTGGCGCCGACCTGGGTCGAGCCGCCGCGGGCGGCGAAGAAGGAATACATCGCCAGGCCGATCAGGCCGATCAGGCCGAGGGCCAGCAGCGCGAGCAGGATCCGCTGCTGCTCGCCGACCGGCCGCGCGCCGATCATCGGCAGGCTGGCAGCGAGCGGTGCGGCGCCGCTGTCGGCGCCCTGCAGGCGGGTTTCGGTGAAGTCGGCGATCTCGGAGGGAACGGCCGCGGAGATGATCGATCCGCCGGCCGGCGCGAGGTGGGCGGCGCCGGGCTCGGCGTCGAACGCCGCGGCGGCTTCGATGTCGACGTCGGGAAGGGCCAGGTCGGGCGGCGCCATCGGCTGGCTGCCGACATCGCTCGGGTCGAAGTGGTCGGCGACGGCAACGTCGCCGTCGGACGGCTCGGAGTCAGCCGGAGCGCCCTTCTGACCCCATCCCTTGATCTTGTTCACGAAGCTCATATGGCCCTCTTTCTTCCAAGTCCCTAGCCGACGATCTTCAGGAAAAGATCGTTGCCGGCCAGTTCGACCAGGCTCAACTCCTGCCAGACACGCGCCGAAGCATCGCGATAGCGCGCGCCGACGAAGGACGGCCGGTCGCCGCCCTCGTCGTCGTCGCGGGTCAGTTCGTTCTCGCTGCGCAGTCCCGAGAGCCGGTCGACGAGCAGCACGCAATTGATGTCGAGCGACTGGTTGAAGCCGACCAGGCGCGCCTGGTCGCGCCCTGCCTCGGCCGTCTTGACGCCGAGAAAGCCGGCCAGGTCGACGACGCCGTGCAGGTGGCCGCGCAGGTTGGCGACGCCGAGGAACCAGCGATGGCTGTGCGGCACGTGGAGCAGCGGCGCCATGGCGAAGATCTCGCCGGCATCGCGCAGGGGAAAGAGGAAGCCGCGTGAGCTGCACTCGACCGCCAGCCAGGAGCGGCCGAGCGGCTCGGTGCGGGCTGCCTGCAGACGGTCGGCGAGCCGGGTCTGGAGGTCACGCAGGGCCTGCTTGTTAGCCATCGTTCGAAGCGCTTGTCGGCCGGGCGCCGCGCCGCCCCAAGGCCGGCCGCGCCCCTCCGGGGGGCAGCGAGCGAAGCGAGCGTGGGGGCATCATCAGTCGAAGGCGCGGATCTTCGCCATCAGCTCGGTCGGATCGACCGGCTTGACGATGTAGTCCTTGGCACCCTGGCGCATGCCCCAGACCTTGTCGGTCTCCTGGTTCTTGCTGGTGCACATGATCACCGGCACCTTCGAGAAGCGCGGGTCGCGGGTGATGGCGCGGGTGAGCTGGAAGCCGTTCTGGCCGGGCATCACCACATCCATCAGGATCAGGTCGGGCGTCTCCTCGCCGAGGCGCTTCATCGCGTCTTCGCCGTTCTCGGCGGTGCGCACCTCGAAGCCGCGCTTGCCGAGCAGGTCGGACAGGTGGTGAAGCTCGGTCTTGGAGTCGTCGACGAGCAGGATCTTCTGGATCGGCATGTTGGTTCGCTTCCCTCATTGGCGACGCGCTGTCGTCGCAGCGCTGTCGCCTCTGTGCATCACGCGGCGCGGCGGTGCTGCTGCACCGCATGCAGCAACTGGTCTTTGGTGAACGGCTTGGTCAGGTAGTCCTCGGAGCCGACCATGCGGCCGCGCGCCTTGTCGAACAGGCCGTCCTTGGAGGACAGCATGATGATCGGCACGCCCGCGAACTTGAGGTTGCGCTTGATGATCGCGCAGGTCTGGTAGCCGTCGAGGCGCGGCATGAGGATGTCGCAGAAGATCAGGTCGGGGTCGTGGTCGTTCACCTTGGAGAGGGCATCGAAGCCGTCCTCGGCCAGCAGCACCTCGTACCCGCCCTGCTTGAGGAAGATCTCGGCGCTGCGCCGGATGGTGTTGCTGTCGTCGATGACAAGCACCTTGACTGATGTCGAATCGGCTGTGGCCGCGTTGCTCACCTAGCGTTCTCCTGTCTGGCCTGGCTGCCGGTGCGCGCCTGCGGTAACGCTCAGATCTGCACCATCTCGAAGTCTTCCTTGCGGGCACCGCACTCCGGACACGTCCAGTTGATCGGAACGTCGGCCCAGGCGGTGCCGGGGGCGAGGCCATGCTCGAGGTCTCCCGCCGCCTCGTCGTATATCCAACCGCAGATCAGGCACATCCAGGTCTTCGGCTCGGTCACTACTTCGCTCACGGGTCGGGCCATGCCTTCACTACAATGCAGCGAGATTGTAGACACGTGCCTCCTCTGAAAAGCAAGGCTGTGTAGGTACATACGCAACATTCTTCACGTTCGGCTAGAGGTCTCCTGGGACCGATTCGAACGGCTCTCCTCGCGGCTTCCGAGCACCCCCCATGACTGCCATTTCCCCGACCGCCGAGGGCGAAGCCGAAGGCCCGACCGAGCAGCCTGCGCCGGCCTGCGTGATGAGCTTCAACGTCAGCGACCCGAGCGGCGCCGGCGGCTCGGCCGGCGACGTCTCGACGATCGCGGCGATGGGCGCGCATGCGCTACCCGTGATCACCAGCATCGTGATGCGCGATACCGCCGAGATCTTCGATCACCACCCGATCGAGGCCGACCTGATCGTCGAGCAGGCGCGGAGCGTGCTCGAGGACGTGACCATCGCCGCCTGGAAGGTCGGCTTTCTCGGCTCGACCGAGGGCGTGAGCGCCGTCGCCGAGATCCTCGCCGACTATCCCGACGTGCCGCTCGTGACGTACCTGCCGAACCTGGCCTGGGTCGAGGAGGACGAGCAGCAGTCCTACCTCGAGGCGTTTCGCGAGCTGGTGCTGCCGCAGACCGAGGTGCTGGTCGGCAGCCACCAGACGCTCGCCGATTTCCTCCTGCCCGACTGGAACGGCGAACGGCCGCCGTCGTCGCGCGAGATCGCCATCGCCGCCAGCAAGCACGGCACCCGCTACGTGCTGGTGACGAGCGTGCCGCTGCCCGACCAGTTCCTCGACAACGTCCTCGCCAACGCCCAGGGCGCGATCACCGGCGAGAAGTTCGAGCGCTTCGAGACCACCTTCGTCGGCGCGGGCGAGACCCTCTCCGCCGGGCTGGCGGCGCTGCTCGCCACCGGCGTCGAGCTGCACGCCGCGGTCGGCGAGGCGCTGGCCTTCCTCGACCAGGCGCTCGACGCAGGCTTCAGGCCGGGGATGGGCAATGTCATCCCCGATCGCTTCTTCTGGGCCCTGCCCGAGGAAGGCGAGGAGGAAGGCGCCGAGCCGGGCGAAGCCGAGTCCGGCGAGGGCGATGCCGCCGCCGCGCCGCGCAATCCCCGCCATGTCCACTAGCGTCCCGGGCGCATCGGTCGGCCGAACGAACGCGGCGCTGTTCGAACGCGCCCGCAAGGTCATTCCCGGCGGCGTCAACTCGCCGGTGCGCGCCTTTCGTGCCGTCGGCGGCACGCCGCGCTTCATCGCCCGCGCCGAAGGCCCCTACCTGTACGACACCGAGGGCAAGCGCTACATCGACTACATCGGTTCCTGGGGACCGATGATCCTCGGCCATCGCCATCCGGCGGTCGAGGAGGCGGTGCACCGGGCGGTCGACGAGGGCCTGTCGTTCGGCGCGCCGACCGAGCGCGAGATCGAGCTGGCGGAGGAGATCCTGCGCCACGTGCCGGGCATGGAGCAGCTGCGCCTGGTGAGCTCGGGCACCGAAGCAGCGATGAGCGCGCTGCGCCTGGCGCGCGGCGCCACCGGCCGCGACATGATCGTCAAGTTCGAGGGCTGCTACCACGGCCATGCCGACGCCCTGCTCGTCAAGGCCGGCTCGGGCCTCGCCACCTTCGGCCATCCGACCAGCGCCGGCGTGCCCGCCGCGGTGGTCCAGCACACCCTGGTGCTCGAATACAACAACCTCGCCCAGCTCGACCAGGCGTTCGACCTGCACGGCGCGAAGATCGCCTGCGTCATGATCGAGCCGATCGCCGGCAACATGAACTTCGTGCGCGCCTCGCTGCCGTTCATGCAGCGCCTGCGCGAGCTCTGCAGCAGGCACGGCGCCCTCCTGGTGTTCGACGAGGTCATGACCGGCTTTCGCGTCGGCCTCGGCGGCGCCCAGGCGCACTACGCCCACGCCCTGCCCGGCTTCGCCCCCGACCTGAGCGTGTTCGGCAAGGTCATCGGTGGCGGCATGCCGCTGGCGGCCTTCGGCGGCAAGCGCGACGTGATG
>DATCGH010000372.1:0-4870 GCA_036509055.1 Caldimonas sp. | reverse complement strand
AGTGGCAGCAGATGCTGCGCGAGGTCTGGCGCCTGCAGCGCGACCAGTTCTGGTCGGCCGACATGTCGGGCGTCGACTGGGAGGCGGTCTATCGCGGCTACGCACCGCTGGTCGCGCGAGTGGCGACCCGGGCCGACCTGTCGGATCTGATCTGGGAGATGCAGGGCGAGCTCGGCACCTCGCACGCCTACGAGATGGGTGGCGACCATCGCAAGCCCCCGGCGGTGGCGCTCGGCTACCTCGGCTGCGAGCTGCGCTTCGACGCGGAGGACGGCAGCTGGGAGATCACCCGCATCGTCCGCGGCGACCCCTGGGACGCCGGCGCCGATTCGCCGCTCAACGCCGTCGGCGTCGAGGCCCGGCCGGGCGAGCGGATCATCGCCGTCGGCGGCCAGCCGGTCTCGGCGACCGTGCCGCCGCAGGCGCTGCTCGTCCACCAGGCCAATGCCAAGGTGCAGCTGACGCTCAAGAGCGGCCCCGGCAGCGAGGCGACGCTGCGCGAGGTGACCGTGACCGCGCTCGCCGACGAGGTGCCGGCGCGCTACCGCGAATGGGTGGAGAAGAACCGCGCCTGGGTGCATGCGCAGTCGAACGGCCGCGTCGGCTACTTCCACCTGCCCGACATGATGGCCGCCGGCTTCGCCGAGTTCCACCGCTACTTCGGCGCCGAGTGCGAGCGCGAGGCGCTGATCGTCGACGTCCGCTACAACCGCGGCGGCCACGTGTCGCAGCTGCTGCTGGAGAAGGTGGCGCGACGCCGTCTCGGCTACGTCCACTCCCGCTGGCAACGGCCGGGCACCTATCCCGAGGAGGCGGTCGCCGGCCCGGTGGTCGCCCTCACCAACGAGCATGCCGGCTCCGACGGCGACATCTTCTCGCACACCTTCAAGCTGATGAAGATCGGTCCGCTGGTCGGCACCCGCACCTGGGGCGGCGTGGTCGGTATCCATCCGCGCCACGCGCTGATCGACGGCACCCAGACGACGCAGCCGGAGTACGCGTTCTGGTTCAACGACGTCGGCTGGGACGTGGAGAACTACGGCACCGATCCCGAGGTCGAGGTCGACAACACGCCGCAAGACCATGCCGCCGGCCGCGACCGGCAGCTCGAGACGGCCCTGGCGACGGCGCTTGCGAAGCTCGGGCCGACCCCGGCGGCGGTGCGCCGCGACGGGCCCCGGCCGCGCCTGCCCCGGCCGGTGCTGCCGCCGCGGCAGCGCGCCTGAGCCGGCTTCAGAACACCGCGGCGCGCTGGGCGAGGGCGGCGACGGCGGCCAGCGCCTTCTTCGCGTCGTCGGGCTTGTTGTCCTCGAACGGGCACTCCTTCGAGGCGTAGACCTTCATGTCCTCGAAGTAGGCCTTGGCCTTGGCCGTGTCCATGCCGAGGTCGTAGCCCATTTCGGTGAGCTTGGGCACGTTGCCGATGAGCTGGTTCAGGTCGCGGCACTTGGTCATCATCGCCGCCGCCTTCCATGCCTTCGGGTTGGTCGGATTGCCGGCCGCCTTGATCGCGTTCTTGAGCGCCGTGACCGTGCTCGGGATCTTGGTCTTGATCGCCTTGGCGGTGTGATCGAACGCGTTCTTCGCCTCGTCCACGTCCTTCTGGATGTAGCCGCCGAGCGAATTGCTGTTGGCGCCGACGCCCATGAAGTCGGCCGCCTTCTCGATCTGGTCGCAGATCACCCCGGCGTTCTTGGTCAGGGGGTTCTTCTTCAGGTCGCCCGACGCCTTCTTGGCAGCGTCGCGGGCGGCGAACGCGGTCGCGCGCAGCTTCGCGGCGTTGCCGTTCATCTCGGCGATCGCCGCCTTCTTCATCGCCTCGAGCTTGGGCAGGCTGAACGGGTTCGGCTTGTTGCTCGCGATCTCGAACTTCTTCCAGTCGACCGCCTTGTAGGCCGCCTCGAGCTTGGAGAGCGCGTCGCCGACGCCGGTGGCGCCCGCCATCTTGGCGACGACGCCCTTGTTCTTGTCCCAGTTGGTCTTGGTGAGGACCGCCGGATAGTCAGGGCGCTTGAAGGCCATGGGGTTGTCGCTCGCGAAGTTTCGGTGCCGAAAATGCTAGCGACCAGACCGCAGCAGGTCTGTGAAGAATCTGACGCTTCGCGACTTCAGCGGACAGGCGCGCCGGCCTCGAACCAGCGCCCGATCTGCGCCCGCTCGGCGTCGGTGATCTGGGTCGCGTTGTTGAGCGGCATGAGCCTCAGCACCACCGCCTGCTGGTAGACCTGCTGCGCATGCCCCTTGATCTCCTCGGGCGAATCGAGGCGCACGTTCTTGCTCGGCATGGCGGCGTTGTGGCACATCTGGCAGCGCTCGGCGACGATCGCCTGCACCTGACCGAAGGTGGGCGACGGCGCCGATTTCGCCACCGCCGGCAGCGGCGTCGGCAGGAGCCAGGCCACCGTCGCCGCCACCACCAGCGTGCCGGCAATCGCCCAGCGCCACGGCACCGGCCGATCCTCGGCGAGCGCCTTGTGGCGCAGGACGAACGAGACCCGGATCAACGCGCCGGCGAGCATCAGCACCACCAGCACGAGCCAGTTGCTCTTCGCGCCGAAGAGGAAGCCGTAGTGGTTGCTGATCATCGTGAAGACGACCGGCAGCGTGAAGTAGGTGTTGTGGACGCTGCGCTGCTTGCCGCGCTTGCCGTGCACCGGGTCCACCAGCTCGCCGGCGCGAAGCGACGCGACCACCTTGCGCTGCCCGGGGATGATGACCATCAGCACGTTGGCGCTCATCGTCGTCGCCATCATCGCGCCGACGAGAAGGAACGCGGCGCGGCCGGCGAACAGGCGGCACGACAGCCAGGCGGCGAAGACGATGAAGGCGAACACCAGCACGCCGACGATCAGGTCGCCGTTCTCGCGCTCGCCGAACAGGCGGCAGATGGCGTCGTAGATGAGCCAGAAGGCGACGAAGAAGCCTAGCGCGGTGGCGATCGCCGCCGCAGGCGTCCAGTCGAACACCGTCTTGTCGATCAGGAAGGTGCCGGCGTTGAACAGGTAGAGCACCGTGAACAGGGCGAAGCCGGTGAGCCAGGTCGAGTAGCTCTCCCACATCGACCAGTGGAGCTTGTCGGGCAGGCGCGCCGGCGAGACCGGGTACTTCTGCTGGTGATAGAAGCCGCCGCCGTGCACCGCCCAGAGCTCGCCGCCCACGCCCTTGGCCCGGTCGCCCTCGTCGGCGGGCCGGGTCAGGCTGGAATCGAGGCCGACGAAGTAGAACGAGGCGCCGATCCAGGCGATGCCGGTGACGACATGCGCCGCCCGCAGCAGCAGGTTCGCCCAGTCGAGCCAGTAAGCGTCCATTTTTGTATACGGATCGGCGAGGAAATCGCGCTCAACTGCCGCGGTAGGTCGAGTACGACCAGGGGCTCACGAGCAGCGGCACGTGATAGTGCTCGTCGGTCGCGGCGATGCCGAAATCGAGCGTCACCTCGTCGAGGAACGGCGGGTCGGGAAGCTGCACGCCGCGGCCGGCGAAGTAGGCGGCAACCGAGAACACCAGCCGGTAACGCCCCGGTCGGTGCGTGCTGCCGTCGAGCAGCGGCGCATCGGCCCGACCGTCGGCGTTGAGCGTCAGCGCCCGCAGCTCGGTTGCCGTGCCGTTCTCGAGGCGCGAGAAGCGGACCTTCATGCCGGCGGCCGGGCAGCCGTTGGCGGTGTCGAGCACGTGCGTCGTCAGTCTTCCCAAGCCGCCTCCGGAACCGCCATCAAAGGCTTGCGGTTGAGGTAAAAGTGTATACACTTTGCCGGCCAACGCAAGCCCGCACGATGCCCCAAGCCGCTCCCCGACTGCAGGTGATCCGCCCGGCGCCCCCGGCCCGGGCGGCCCGGCCGGCAGCGCAGCGGGCACGGCACAAGCGCGCCGATCCGGCCGCCGGCGACACCACCCGCCGGATTGCCGATTCGATCGTCACCGCGATCGTCGAGCGCCGCCTCATGCCCGGCACCAAGCTCGCCGAGCAGAAGATCGCCGACATCTTCCGGGTCTCGCGCACCCTGGTGCGCCAGGCGCTCAACCAGCTGAGCCGGGATAAGCTCGTCACCCTCGCCCCGGGCCGCGGCGCGCGCGTCGCCGAGCCGAGCGCCGAGGAGGCGCGCCAGGTGTTCGAGGTCCGGCGCATGCTCGAGACGGCGATGATCCGCCAGGCGAGCATCGCCCTCACGCCGGCGCAGCTCGCCGAGCTGCGCGCCCACCTCGGGGCCGAGAAGGAGGCGATCCGGCGCACCGATGTCTCCGGTCGCACCCGGCTGCTGGCGGACTTCCACGTGATCATCGCCGGCATGCTCGGCAACACCGTCCTCGCCGCGATGCTCGCCGAGCTGGTGTCGCGCTCGTCGCTGATCGCCCTGATGTTCCAGTCGGCGCACTCGGCCGAGCACTCCTACGAGGAGCACGTGGCGATCGTCGATGCGCTCGAGCGGCACGAACCGCGCGCCGCGGTCCGGCTGATGGAGAGCCACCTGCTGAGCGTCGAGAAGAACCTGCACCTGCATCCGCGCATCCCCGACCTGGCGTCGGCCCTGAAGCCGCGCGCCTAGGGCCTGTTGACGCCATGACGAACGACAGCTACCCCCGCGACCTGGCCGGCTACGGCCGCAACCCGCCGCATGCCCGCTGGCCGGACGGCGCGCGCATCGCCGTGCAGTTCGTCCTCAACGTCGAGGAAGGCGGCGAGAACAACGTGCTCCACGGCGACCCGACCTCGGAGACCTTCCTCTCGGAGCTGGTCACGGCGCAGGCCTACGAGAACCGGCACATGACGATGGAGTCGATGTACGAGTACGGCTCGCGCGCCGGCGTCTGGCGGATCCTGCGCGAGTTCGATGCCCGAAAGCTGCCGCTGACGATCTTCGGCGTGGCGATG
>DATCGH010000371.1:0-2308 GCA_036509055.1 Caldimonas sp. | reverse complement strand
TCAGCCGGATGCCGCAAATGCGGCACCGGGACCGCCGGTCAGCGGCGGCCTGCGCGCGGGCAGCGGCGCCAGGGCCAGGCTCCCCGGTCCGCGGACCCGATGGCAATGGACAGCGACATGACCATCGCAAAAGTGTAGCAGTGCGACCTGCGGACTTCGTTGCGATGTCGGCCGCAGGTCCCGACAGTGGTTAATCGACCCTCAGGCCGACGTCACCGGGATCCCCCGGAACTGGCCCGCCACTGCCGCCCCCGCCGGACGCGGATAGCGCTCCGGATCGAAGCGGTTGAGCAACTCCTTCTCGCGCGCCCGGGCGATCGCCAGGCTCGCCAGCTTGACATGGCCATAGCCGCGGATCGACCCCGGCACGTTGGCGATCGCCACCGCCACCGCCGACTTCTCCGGCGTGAGGCCGGCGAGCAGCTCGGCGACGCGCGCCTCGTACTCGGCGATCAGGCGGCGCTCGAGCTTTCGCTCCTCGGTGCGGCCGAACAGATCGAATGCCGTGCCGCGCAGCGCCTTGCCGCGCGCCAGCACCTTGAGCAGCGGCAACATCCAGGGGCCGAAGCGGCGCTTCTTCGGCGCCGCCGCGGCGCCTTCGCCCTTGGGCTTCACCAGTGCCGGCGGCGCCATGTAGAACTCCAGCGTCGGCTTGCCATCGAACTGCTCGGCCAGGCGCCTCTGGAATTCGCCGTCGGTGTAGAGGCGGGCCACTTCGTATTCGTCCTTGTACGCCATGAGCTTCCTCAGCTGCGTCGCCGCGGCGCGGGTCAGCGGCAGGCCGCCCGAGGCTCCGCTCACCGCCTCCTCGCGGGCGCGGACGGTGGCGATCTGCCGGCGATAGCGCTCGGCGTAAGCCGCATCCTGGTAGCCGATGAGGAAGCAGGCCGAGCGCTCGATCAGCTCGTCGACCGTCTCGGGGTGGCGCGACGCCGGGTCCGGCTCGTGCAGCAGCTCGCGGCAGGCCTTCGGGTCGGCGGCGGCGAGCCGGCCGAGCGAGAACGCCGCCTTGTTGCTCTCGACCGCCACGCCGTTGAGCTCGATCGCCCGCTGCACAGCCGCCAGGCCGACCGGCACCAGGCCGCGCTGCCAGGCGTAGCCCATCGCCACGATGTTGGAGACGATCGAGTCGCCGAGAAACTCCTCGGCCAGGGCCTGCGCGTCCATCGTCTCCACCCGTTCGGCGCCGGCGGCGAACTCGATCTTCTCGAGCAGCGCCTCGACCTTGAGGCTGGCGTCCGGATTCGAGAGCGATTCGGCGACCGGAATCTCGTGGGTGTTGGCGAGCACCCGGGAGCGGCCCCGGCGCACCGTCTGCAGCGCGTCGGCAGAAGCGGCGACGACGATGTCGCAGGCGAGCACCGCGTCGGCTTGCTGCGCATCGATCCGCACCTGGTTCAAGGCGGCCGGGTCCTTGGCCAGGCGCACGAACGACAGCACCGAGCCGCCCTTCTGCGCGAAGCCCATGAAGTCGAGGACGCTCGCCGCATGGCCCTCCAGATGCGCCGCCATCGCGATCACCGCGCCGACCGTGACCACGCCGGTGCCGCCGACGCCGGTGACCAGCAGGTCGTACGGCCCGGTCCAGCCATGCGGCGCCGGCAGCGGCAGCCTCTCGACCTGGGCCGCGAACCGGGCCGCGCCAGGACCGGCGAGCGCGCCGGGGCGCTTGCGGAGGCTGCCGCCGATCACGCCGACGAAGCTCGGGCAGAAGCCGTTGGCGCAGGAGTAGTCCTTGTTGCAGCTCGACTGGTCGATCTTGCGTTTCCGGCCGAGCTCGGTCTCGAGCGGCACGACGGCGACGCAGTTCGACTGCACCGAGCAATCGCCGCAGCCTTCGCAGACGCGCTCGTTGATGAAAAGGCGCCGCGCCGGGTCGACCAGCTCGCCCTTCTTCCGCCGGCGGCGCTTCTCGGCGGCGCAGGTCTGCTCGTAGATCAGGACGGTGACGCCGGGCAACTCGCGCAGGCGCCGCTGCACCGCGTCGAGCTGGCCGCGCTCGTGGAACTCGGTGCCGTCGGGGAAGCGGTCCTGGATCTCGTCGTACTTGGCGATGTCGTCGGAGACGACGACCACCCCGGTCGCGCCCTCGGCCTCGACCTGCCGGGCGATGCCGTCGACCGAGATCGTCCCGTCGACCGGCTGGCCGCCGGTCATCGCCACCGCGTCGTTGAACAGGATCTTGTAGGTGATGTTGGTCCCGGCCGCGATCGCCTGGCGGATCGCCAGGTAGCCGGAGTGGTAGTAGGTGCCGTCGCCGAGGTTCTGGAAGACGTGCGGCACCTTGGTGAACATGGCGTGCGAGACC
>DATCGH010000370.1:0-4667 GCA_036509055.1 Caldimonas sp. | reverse complement strand
GTGGGCGATCCCCGACTTGGCCGAATGCAGGCCGATGCCGGTCATCGCGTCCTTGAACTTCAGCCGGTCCTCGGCCTTCTCGATCGCCTTCTCGTTGGCGCCGATCATCTCGACGCCGTACTTCTGCAGCACGCCGTGGCGGTGCAGATCGAGGGCGCAGTTGAGCGCCGTCTGGCCGCCCATGGTCGGCAGCACCGCATCGGGCCGCTCCTTGGCGATGATCTTCTCGACCATGCTCCAGGTGATCGGCTCAATGTAGGTCGCGTCGGCCATCCCCGGGTCGGTCATGATCGTCGCCGGGTTGCTGTTGACGAGGACGACCCGATAGCCCTCCTCGCGCAGCGCCTTGCAGGCCTGGGCGCCCGAGTAGTCGAACTCGCAGGCCTGGCCGATGACGATCGGCCCGGCGCCGATGATCAGGATGGTGTGCAGGTCGGTGCGCTTAGGCATGCGCCCTCCCCGCCTTGTCCATCAGGTCGATGAAGCGGTCGAACAGATAGCCGATGTCGTGCGGCCCGGGCGAGGCCTCGGGGTGTCCCTGGAAGCAGAACGCGGGCTTGTCGACGTGCGCCAGGCCTTGCAGCGTGCCGTCGAACAGCGAGACGTGGGTCGGGCGGAGCGTTGCCGGCAGCGACTTCGGATCGACCGCGAAGCCGTGGTTCTGGCTGGTGATCGAGACCCGGCCGCTGTCGAGGTCCTTCACCGGATGATTGGCGCCGTGGTGTCCGAACTTCATCTTGTAGGTGCGGGCGCCGCAGGCCAGCGCCATGATCTGGTGGCCGAGGCAGATGCCGAAGGTCGGCACGCCGCGGTCGATGCATTCGCGGGTGGCGGCGATCGCGTAGTCGCAGGGCTCCGGATCGCCGGGCCCGTTGGCGAGGAACACGCCGTCGGGGCGCATCGCCAGGACCTCGGCCGCCGGCGTCTTCGCCGGCACCACCGTGATCCGGCAGCCGCGATCGGCCAGCATCCTGAGGATGTTGAACTTGACGCCGTAGTCGTAGGCGACGACGTGGTGCTTCGCCGAGGCCGGCATGCCATAGCCGCGGCCGAGCGCCCAGGTCGTCTGCTGCCATTCGTAGGGCTGCTCGACGCTCACCACCTGGGCCAGGTCGAGCCCGGCCATCGATGGCGCCGAGCGCGCCTTGGCAATCGCCGCCTCGATCGTCGTCGGCGTCGCCTGCTGGCCTTTCGCCAGGGCGACGATGCAGCCGTTCTGCGCCCCGCCGGTACGCAGCAGCCGCGTCAGGCGGCGGGTGTCGATGCCGGCGATCGCCACCGTGTTCGCGGCCCGCAGGTAGTCGCCGAGCGGCGCCGTGCTGCGGAAGTTCGAAGCCAGCGGCGGCACGTCCTTCACCACCAGCCCGGCGGCGAAGACCCGTCGCGATTCGACGTCTTCCGGGCTCGAGCCGTAGTTGCCGATGTGCGGATACGTCAGGGTGACGATCTGCCGGCAGTAGCTCGGATCGGTGAGGATTTCCTGGTAGCCGGTCAGGGCGGTGTTGAAGACCACCTCGCCGGTGGTCTCGCCTTCGGCGCCGATCGATGCCCCCTGGAAGACCGTGCCGTCGGCGAGTGCCAGGAGGGCCTGGGCGTGGTCGGGCAGCAGTTGCGGGGACAAGGGGAGAACTCCGGATCGAGGCGAGGCGGCGGTGCGGGTCTGGCTGAGCGAGGCCCGCCGTCCGGGGCCTTCGTCGCGGCCGCTTCGGCCGACGCGGGAGAGCGGGCCGAGGCGGCGAATTGTAGCCGGCCGGGCTCGGGCTCGCGGCCGACGGCCCGCTCGCCGACCGCGCCCGAAGGTTTGCCGGCGGGGATTGCAATTGCAGCGCGAAGCCCCATTTTCGGCCCTGGCGGACGTTATC
This sequence comes from Caldimonas sp., assembly GCA_036509055.1. Lineage (GTDB taxonomy): Bacteria > Pseudomonadota > Gammaproteobacteria > Burkholderiales > Burkholderiaceae_C > Schlegelella_A. The sequence goes on along the minus strand of DATCGH010000370.1, from coordinate 2,805 downwards.
CGGCCGAGGTTCGCGGGGATGCTCGGTGGAACTAGAATCCGCCGAGATACTCTCAGTCTCGGTATCTGTTTCGGTCAATCCTTCGGAGGTCGAATGGCTCAAACTCTGCAACCGGTCGGTGGTTTTGTCGGCGAAGTCGGCAGCGTCGACCAGCGCAACCGGGTTCTCCGCAATACCTACTGGCTGCTCGCGCTGTCGATGCTGCCGACGGTGCTCGGCGCCTGGATCGGCGTCAGCACCGGCGCGCTGGCGACGCTCGGCGCCGGCATGAGCGCGATCGTCTTCCTCGGCGGCGCGTTCGCCTTCATGTTCGCGATCGAGAAGACCAAGAACTCGGCGGCCGGGGTTCCGGTGCTGCTGGCGTTCACCTTCTTCATGGGCCTGATGCTGTCGCGCATGCTGAGCTTCGTGCTCGGCCTGGCCAACGGCCCCGGCCTGATCATGATGGCCTTCGCCGGCACTGGCCTGGTGTTCTTCGGCATGGCGGCGCTCTCGACCATCATCAAGCGCGACCTGTCGACGATGGGCAAGTTCCTGTTCATCGGCGCCATCCTGGTGCTGGTGGCCAGCATCGCCAACATCTGGCTGCAGTCGGCCACGCTGATGATCACCCTCTCCGTGCTCGTGATCGGCATCTTCTCGGCGTTCATCATCTATGACCTGCAGCGGGTGAAGAACGGCCAGGAGACGAACTACATCAGCGCCACGCTGGGCGTCTACCTTAGCCTCTACAACGTGTTCTCGGCGCTGTTGTCGATCTTCGGCCTGACCAGCCGGGAATAGCGCGCTTCGATAACGCGGCGCTTCGCTGAATCAACAAGGCCCCGTTCGGGGCCTTGTTCCTTTTCGGGCACTCAAAGCCGATCGAAGACGGTGATGCTCTGGTTCCGGCTCACGTCGCTGAGCGACATGACCCTACACCGAAGCCTGGCGGTCGAAGACCGCCAGGCTTTCAACGTGGGTCGTGTGCGGGAACATGTTGACCGCGCCCGCCGCGCTGCAGCGATAGCCGGCGCGATGGACGATCAGCCCGGCGTCGCGGGCCAGGGTCGCCGGGTTGCAGCTCACGTAGACGATCCGCCGCGGCGCAGTCCAGCCGGCGATCGGCTGCTCGGTAAGGTCGGCGAGCGCCTTGGCGATCGCGAACGCGCCCTCGCGCGGCGGGTCGACCAGCCAGCGGTCGGCGTTGCCCAGCGCCGCCAGGCTCTCCGGCGTCACTTCGAACAGGTTGCTCGCCTCGAAGCGGGTGCGCCCGGCGAGGCCGTTGAGGTCGGCCGCTTCGCGGGCCCGGGCGATCAGCGCCGGGCTGCCCTCGATCCCCAGGACCGATGCCGCCTGCGTCGCCAGCGGCAGGGTGAAGTTGCCGAGGCCGCAGAACCAGTCGATCACCCGCTCGCCGGGCCCGGGTGCGAGCAGGCGCACAGCCCGCGACACCAGGACGCGGTTGATGTCGCGATTGACCTGGGTGAAGTCGGTCGGCCGAAACGGCATGCGGATACCGAATTCGGGCAGGGAATAGTCCAGCCCCGAGGCCGCGTTGTCGAGCCGATGTGCCGTGTCCGGCCCCTTGGGCTGGAGCCACCACTCGACGCCGTACGTCGCCGCGAAGTGGCGCAGGCGCTCGAGATCCTCCTCCTGTAGCGGCTCGAGATGGCGCAGCACCAGCGCCGTCGTCGTGTCGCCGACCGCCAGCTCGATCTGCGGCAGCCGGTCGCGTGCCCGCATCGCGCCCACCAGCTCGCGCAGCGGCAGCAGCATGTCGCTGACCGGACGCGGCAGGACGTCGCAGCTGCGGATGTCGGCGACGTAGCTCGACTTGCGCTCGTGGAAGCCGACCAGCACCGTCCCTTTCTTCACCACGTGGCGCACCGAGAGCCGGGCTCGCTGCCGATAGCCCCAGGCCGGCCCTTCGATCGGCCGCAGCACCTGCTCGGGACGGACCTTGCCGAGATGCCAGAGCGCGTCTTCCAGCGCCCGCTGCTTCGTCGCCACCTGGGCGGCGACATGCAGGTGCTGCAGCGCACAGCCGCCGCAGACACCGAAGTGCGGGCAGCGCGGCACGACCCGCTGCGCGCTCTGCCTGCGCAAGGCGACCAGCGACGCCTGCTCCCAGTTGTTCTTGCGCCGGCGAACCGCGACCTGCACCTCCTCGCCGGCCAGCGCATCCTCGACGAACACGACCTTGCCTTCGGCGTTGTGCGCCACGCCCTGCGCTTCGAGGTCGAGCGACTCGATGCGAAGCCACTCGTCCGTGCTTGTCATGACAGGGATTATCCGAGGGGCGTGGCGGGCGGCTGCTAAACTTCCCCTCGCCAGGAGAGTGCTCCGTCGCGGAGCCGCCGAAGGCGCAGATGAGACCTTCGGGTCGCGTCGAACGCTCAGGTACCAAGGACTGGCAAGCGCTCGCGAAAGCAGGCGTTCCTCGCTGGAGAGAGACCCGTTTCGAGCGGGTCCACCGAAGGGGCAAGCGGTGTCGTTCGCGGCGCCGCCAATCTCTCAGGTAGAGCGGACAGCAAGGGCAAATGATCCCGGGCGGCTTCGGCGGCACGGGTGTGCAATTTGCTCCGGAGCCGCCATGACATCCTCCGATCCGACGACAGCCTCGCCCGCGGCGCTGCTGCACACGCCGCTGCATGCCCTGCACCTCGAGCTCGGCGCGAAGATGGTGCCGTTCGCCGGCTACGCGATGCCGGTGTCGTATCCGCAGGGCATCCTCGCCGAGCACCGGCAATGCCGCGAGTCGGCCGTGCTCTTCGACGTCTCGCACATGGGCCAGCTCCGCCTGACCGGCGACGACGCCGCGGC
>DATCGH010000369.1:0-3517 GCA_036509055.1 Caldimonas sp. | reverse complement strand
TGCATGTCGTGGCGCCAGTTTAAGTCGCGAGGGCGGCACCATGAAGGCGGTCAGCGACCGGGTGTCGTCCGGAACGTGAACGAGTTGCGGCCGGCCCGTGTCGGGCGTCCGCCGCGCGAACCGCGGAGCGGCGTTTCAGGCGGTGAGCATCGCCCGCTGGAAGTCGACCACCAGGCCCTCGGAGACGTCGTCGCGCACGCCCTTCCAGGCGGTCGGCTGGGTCTCGATCTCGGCGATCAGCGAGCGCGGCACGCGCATCGCGTCGCCCACCGTGCGATCGAGGGCGTGCACCCAGGCGAAGATGAGATCGCCGTCCTCGTCGCCCACCAGGCGCAGCTCCAGCTGGCCGGGCACCGGCGACTCGTCGCTGTTCTGCATGACCAGGATCTTCGCGACCTCGAGGGTGCGGTCGTCGATGCCGGCCTGCCGGGCGAGGATCTTCTCGATCAGCGCCGGCCACCCGAAGACGACCCGCGGGTCGACCTTCTTGCCGAGCACCACGGCCTCCTTGGTGGCGTTCTTTCCGAGGGTCGAGTCGAAGATCGCGGCGGCCTTCGCCCCCCACTCCTGCCATGCGGGGCGCTTGTCGACCGGGTAGACGAAGATGTACTGGCCGCGGGCGAAATCGATGTAGGTGAACTCGGGCTCGGGGCGGAACGCCGTGGCGCAGGCCGGGCAGACCTTGCGCTGGAAGCTGCCGTCGAGGATCGCCTCGCGCAGGTCGGGCCGGCGGTCGGCGCTGACGCTCATCACGAGGTCGAAGCGGACCGGCGTGTTGCACGCCGGGCAGTTGAGCTCGTAGGTCCTGAAGATCGACATGGTGGCGTCTCCCGCGTCAGAGCTTGGTCAGCCATTCGAGGGCCGGGTGCTTCTTGCCGAGCTTGCCGCTGCGGTAGCCGGCATAAAGCTCGGCGAACCATTCGCCCGGCGCGCGGAACTGATAGCCGGTGAGGCCCCTGCTTCGCGCCGCGGCATCGTAGCTGACCCAGTTGCGGGTATAGGCCTGCTGGTAGACGCGGCCGCCGATGGTGATCGCGTCCGACTTCGACTGGCTCCACCACGGATCGCCCTCGCTCGCGATCTCGAACCAGTCGTCGAAGTCCTGCTTCCACTTGGCCCAAGCGCCGGGGGCCGTCGGCACCGGCGGCGTCGTGGTCGGCTTGCTGAGCAGCGTCGAGAGCACGTATTCCTTCTGCTCGGGCGTCGTGTAGAACTTGAAGTGCGGGCCGACGACGTCGGCCACGGCCTGCATGTCGGCGCCGTACTCGACCCAGCCGCCGAACGCCGGCTTGCCGCCGTTCTTGACCATGAAGCTCTTCGCGTCGTCGACGCCGTGGCCGACCTCGTGCGCCGCCGCGAAGGCGAGGAAGTCGACCTTCTTCTCGTTGGCCGGCTGGCAATCGGGATCGATCTTGCCCGGCAGCTCGCCGATCGGCTTGCCGTTCTTGGTCTTCGACAGGGCGGAGCCGAACTCCTGCTCGGCCTTCTCCGGCCGGCCGGTCATGCCGATCGCGCCGGAGGCCGGGGTGTAGCCGCCGCCGACGCTCTTGTTGGTCTTGTCCTTGTGCGAGACCTTGGTGATGCTGGTGTTGCCGACGATGTCCTGCGGGATCTTCGCGAACATCGCGCACACCACCTTCATCGACTTCATCTCGTTCTTCGGATCGGCGCTCGGGTCGACCGCGAACGCCATGCCGTAGCGGCCTTCGGCGAGGGCGGTGAGGATGCGCGGGTCAGCCGTGTCGGGCTGGCCCTTGATCAGCGCGTCGAGCGTCTTGCCGCCGCCGTTGGCGGCCATCTTCTTGGCGATCGCCAGGATCTGCGGATCGCCGGGGTTGGCCGCGGCCGCGCTCTTCAGCTTGCCCTCGTCGATCTTCACCTCGATCGCCTGCAGCGCCGCCTTGGCGTCACCGAAGCGCAGCTTGTCGGCGATCTTCTTCGCCTCGTCGAGCGCCTTGGTGTGCTCCTTCTTCGCCTTGGCGTCGGTCAGGGTGGTGATCGTCGCCGCCAGGTTCACGGCCAGGCTGTCGAACGCGGAGCGGTCGCGGTGCGCCTGCTCCGCAACCGCGACCGCGTCGTTGCCCCGGCGCAGCGCGGCAAGCGCCTCGACCTCGGCCTTCGCCTTGTCCTTGGCCTTCGCGTCGGCGATCGCCTTGACGACCGGCTCGAAGCTCGACTTGATCGATGCCGCCGTGGGGAGCGCCTGCAGCGCCTTCAGTTTCGCCTCGACCGTCGCCAGCATCACCGCGACCTGGCCGTGGCCGGACTGCACCGACCTGGCCGCGGCAAGCGCCTGCGCCGCCTCGGCGAGCGCCTTGGCCCCGGCCTTGCCGTCGTTCTTGCCCAGTGCCTTGTCGGCCTTGTCGGCGGCGGCGGTGAAGGTCTTGAACGGCGCCGCCGCCTCGGCGGCGAACGGCAGCTTGGCCGCGGCGGCGGCGTCGGTGCGCAGCTTGGCGAGCGCCGTCTTCATGCCGGCGACGTCGTTCGGATGGGCGGCCGCGGCCTGTGCCGCGACCGTCGGCCCGAGCGCATCGGCGACCTTCTTCGCCTCGGCGAGGTCGGCGCGCGCCCGCTGCGCGGCGGTGAGCGCGGTGCTCCAGGCGGGGGCGTTGCCGGCAGCGAGGCCGACCGCAGTGGTCGCGTCCTGCAGCAGCTTCCTGATTGCCGCGAGCTGCGGCGCGACCTGGCCGGCGGCCGCATGGGCGGCCAACGCGGCGAGCTCCTTGTCGGCGGCAGCTCGCTCGGTGGTGTAGGAGGCGACGATCGGCGCGGCGGCGAGGATCGCCTTGGCGCGCGTCTCGGCGTCGACCAGGACCTTGCTGCCGCCGGTGAAATTCATCGTGTCGTGGCTGGCGAGCCCGTCGGCCTGGGCCAGCAGTGCGGCCAGCGCCGGCGCCTGGCCCTTGACGGTGGCGTCGGCCTTGACCGCATCGATCGCGGCGACGGTCGTGGTGCGCTGGGTCTCGTAGGCCTGGCGCCGCGGCGCCATCCGCTGTGTCGGGCCCAGGAGGTCGGATGCGGCGGCCCGGGCGCTGAGCAGGATGCTCCAGTCGCCGCTGGCGAACGACGACTCGAGCGTCGCCACGAGCGAGCGCCCCTTGGCGAGCTCCGCCGCGAGAAAGGTCTTGACCTTGGGATCGAGCGCTTCCAGGGCCACGAGCCGGCCCTTGCTGTCGTCGACTCGGGCCTTCAGCTTCGGCCGGATGACGTCGTCGATGCTCTGCAGCTTGGTGGCGGCGTCGCCGAACTTCGGCGGCGCGAGCGCGACCAGCGCGTCCGCCTGGGCGATCGTGGTGTTGAGCGTCGCCGTGACGTCGGCGGTGTCGAAGCCCTTGAAAGCCGAGACCATCGCCGCGCATGAAGCGCGCAGCTTGGCGTAGGCGCCCCAGTCGTCGGCGAGCTTGCGCGCGGCGGCGCAGATCACGCCGCTGGCCGTGAGGGCGGCGTTGGCCTGCGGGAATTCGAGCTTGGCCGCGTGGGCGTCGGCCTCGGCGAGCTTCGCGGTCGCCTGGTTGAT
>DATCGH010000368.1:0-2561 GCA_036509055.1 Caldimonas sp. | reverse complement strand
CTTCTCCTGGCGCGTCGTCTCGTCCTTGCCGTATTGCGTCCAGAAGCCGTTCATCGCCTCCAGCGCCAGCGCCTGCTTGTCGAGGAAGGCCTTCTGCTTCGGCGTGAGCTTCTTGTAGGCGTCGAGGTTCATGATGATCGCCACCTCGGCGTCGTAGAAGCCGGGGTCGACGCGGAACTTGGTCTTCTCCTGCCAGTTGAGATCGAAGATGCCGCCGATCGGCCAGCCGTAGCCGTCGACCACGTTGCGCTCGAGAGCGGTGTACACCTCGCCCGGCGGCATGGTCACGACGTTGGCGCCGAGCGAGGCAAAGAACTCGCGGTACACCGGCGTGATGCGGATCTTCATGCCGGTGAGGTCGGGCTTGTCGACCTTCTTGTTGAGGTAGAGGTGGAACGGCTGGTTCTCGACCATCCGCGCCAGGTAGACCATGTTGCCCTTCTGCATCCACAGCTCGTTGATCGCCGCGAACGCGCCGTTCTTGCGCTGCTCGGCCACGGGGATCTGCGTCAGCTTCAGGAAATCGGACTCGGGCATCACGTTCGTGTAGAACGCGCCGGTCGACATCGCCATGTCCACGACGCCGGTCTTGACCGCGTTGCCGGCCTCGAAGGTGGGAATCGCCTTCGGTCCGCCGATGAAGTTGATCTGCAGCGTGCCCTTGCCTTCGGCGTTGAATTGGGCGAGCCACTTCTGCAGATGCTGCACGTAGATGCCGTTCTCGGCGAAGGCGCTGACCAGGCGCAGCGTCGTCTCCTGGGCGCGGGCCGGCAGCGGCAGGAGCGCTCCGGCAACGACGCCGAGGAGCAGGGCTTTCGAGATGCGGTTCATCCGGCACTCCGTCGAGGGACAACCCGACGATTGTGCAGGGCGGCACGCCGCCCGAAAGCCCGGCCTACTACCGAGGCTCAGCGCCGCGTGAGCGCGGCGACCCACTCGGGGCGCCGGGCCGGCATCCGGACCTCGACCGGGCCGATGCCTTCGCCGGCGGGAACGAGCTCGTGGTTCAGGCGCGCCTGGCGCGTTGCTTCCTTGACATCGGCACGGGCCATTTGCGTGCCCGTCGGCGCGATCACCGGCGAGCCTTCACCGGCGGGGACGAGCTCGCCGTGAGCGCGTGCCATGAGCGTCTCGTCGCGCACCTGGCGGGCCGAGAGGGTCGACGTGCCGCTGGCCGTCGGGAACGGCTGGGACGCCTCGCCGGCCGGGATGAGCTGGCCATGGGCGCGCGCCTGGAGAACGCTGGCGTTGACTTCGGCGCGGGTCGGCCTGCCGGAGGGGTCGGCGGCGAGCGCGCCGCTGGCGCCGGCCGCCAGGGCGACGGCGAGGATCGAGAGGGAGAACGCGTGCTTCGGGCTCATGGCGGTTCCTTGCAGATGAAGAAGTGGAGGACGTCCGGAGGCCTTCTCCGGCTCCGACATCCAATACGGTCGGTAGCGCCAATTTAGGAAAGGAGCGCCGATTTGCCGAGTGATCGGTGCCGCGGGAGCCGAGTGACGTATTCACTTCTCGCGCCGCGGCCGGGCGCGAGGGGGAGGCCGGCGGCGCGAAGCCCGCGCTCAGGTGTGGCCGACCACCGCGTGCGGCACGTACGGCGCTTCGAGCTCGGCGATGTCGGCCGGCGAGAGCTGGAGCGAGAGCGCGGCGACGGCGTCGTCGAACTGCTCGAGCCGGGTCGCGCCGACGATGGGCGCGGACACCTCGGGCTTGTGCAGCACCCAGGCGAGCGCGACCTGGGCGCGCGGCCGGCCGAGGCGGGCCGCCACCGCCGCGACCGCCTCGACTACCTTGCGATCGGCGTCGGCGGTCTTGGCATAGAGGGTCTTGCCGAAGCCGTCGGTCTCGGTGCGGGCGGTGCTCGTGTCCCAGTCGCGGGTCAGCCGTCCGCGCGCCAGCGGGCTCCAGGGGATGACGCCGATGCCCTCGGCCTTGCAGAGCGGCAGCATCTCGCGCTCTTCCTCGCGATAGAGCAGGTTGACGTAGTTCTGCATCGTCTGGAAGCGCGCCCAGCCGTGCTTCTCGGAGAGCGCCAGCGATTTCGCGAACTGCCAGGCGTGCATCGACGAGGCGCCGATGTGCAGCGCCTTGCCGGCGCGCACCACGTCGTTCAGCGCCTCCAGCGTTTCCTCGATCGGCACGGCGTAGTCCCAGCGGTGCGTCTGGTAGAGGTCGACATGGTCGGTGCCGAGCCGCTTCAGGCTGGCGTCGATCTCCGCGAGGATCGCCTTCCTCGACAGCCCCGCGCCGTTCGGCCCGGGATGCATCCGGCCGTGCACCTTGGTGGCGATGACCACCTCGTCGCGGCGGGCGTAGTCGAGCAGCGCCTTGCCGACGATCTCCTCGCTGGTGCCGTCGGAGTAGACGTTGGCGGTGTCGAAGAAGTTGATGCCGAGGTCGAGCGCCTTCCTGATGAACGGCCGGCTCGCGGCCTCGCCCATCGTCCACGGGTGATTGCCACGGTCGGGCGCGCCGAAGCTCATGCAGCCCAGGCAGAGGCGGGAAATCTCCAGGCCGGTGCGGCCGAGGCGGGTCGTCGTCATGGTTTGCATGGATGCGAGTGT
>DATCGH010000367.1:0-2041 GCA_036509055.1 Caldimonas sp. | reverse complement strand
GCTTCGCGCGCGACGCCGAGCCGATCGCCATCGGCGACATCGAAGTCCATCCCTTCACCGTCGCCCACGATGCCGCCGAGCCGCTGCAGCTTCGCTGCGGCGACGGCGGCCTGCGCCTGGTCGTGCTCACCGACCTGGGCTCGATCACCGCGCACATGATCGACAACGTCGCCGGCTGCGACGCGATCGTCCTGGAGTGCAATCACGACGCCGCGATGCTGGCAAGCTCGCGCTATCCGCCGTCGCTCAAGGCGCGGATCGGTGGCCGGTTCGGCCACCTCAGCAATGCCACCGCCGCTGAGATCCTGGCGCGCTGCGCCAGCGCCCGGCTGCAGCACGTGGTCGCCGCGCATCTGAGCCGGGAAAACAACCGCCCGGACCTGGCGCGCGCCGCGCTGGCCGAGTGCTTCGGCGGCGCAGGCGAGGCCATCGTCATCGCCGATCCGCTGGCGGGTTTCGACTGGCTGCAGCTCGGCTGAAGGTCCGGCCGGCAACGGGAATCGATCGCTCCATGCAAAAGGCCGCCCGAGGGCGGCCTTTTGTGTTCGCGCGAAGCGCTCGAATTACTTCGAGGCGGCGCTCGCGGCCATCGTGGCGGCGGTGGCGGCCGACGAAGCGGCGTCGGCGGCCGACGAGGCAGCCATCATCGACGAGGTCGCGGCCGAGGCCGTGTCGGCCGGCGGCGGGGTGACGATGGTGGTCGTCGCCGGGGCCGGGGTGGTCGTGGTGGTCGTCGTCTCTTCCTTCTTGGTGCAGGCGGCGAAGGAAACGGCAGCGGCGAGCGTGACCATCAGCAGAGCGGTTTTCATATTTCTCCTCGGGGACTTGGGGTTCGTGGAAATGACCGGGCTATCGTGGGAACCCTCTCGGGAGGAGCCCCATCGTGGGAAGACAAGGAAGGCAGGAGGCATTCCAATGCCTAGCCCATGATTATAGGCGTCTCTAGGGTGTTCCCTAGAGCCCCAGGGTCGTCGGAGGATAGGCTTCGACGGATCGTTGCAAAAGCGCGTCAATCGTTTCCCGGCACCGAACCTGGTCGCTCGCTCGGCCCGAGACCATGCCGCGGTGCCGGACCGGATCAAGCAGTTGCATCGCGACCTCCCCGGGCACCAGCATCAGCGTCGGCACCTGCTGCGCCTCCAGTTCCGGGTCGGTCCGGCACTGCACGATATGCGACCACTGTCGGCGCCACTCGGCGAAGCGCGGTGCGCTGCGCGGCATCGCGTCGAAGCTGTGCGCGAACACCACCAGCTTGCGCCGCGAGGCGGCCCAGCGGCCCAGCGCCTCGACCACCGCACGCTCGTTGAGCGGCCAGTCCTCGAAGTCGGGATCGACGAGGCAGATCTCGCTCGCCCCCGCGTCGGCCGCCTGGGCCAGGCCGGCGCGGATGGCCTCGTGGAACTCGCTGCGCGACGCGATCTGGCTCAGCTTGTCTTCATCCATCGCGGTCTCCTGCTCGCCCCAATTCGCTTCGGCACCAGCCGGCCTCGACCCAGCGCTCGAGCAGGGCGTGCGCCTCTGCGCTCAGCCGGGCGCGCGCCACCGGCTCGAGGCGGCGAGCGTCGGCGAAGGCGCGCATGAGTGTGGCATCCCGGCCGCCGGCGCGAAACGCCTCGCCGTTGAGGAAGACATGGGCGTCGTCGTAGAGCATGCGGCTCTTCCGGTCGAGGACCACGGCGCCGGCGAGCGCGGCGGGCGCCGCGCGCTCGAACCACGTGCCCGGCTTGGGCTCGCTCAGCGCCTCGCCGAGCGCCCGCTGCCGGGCCCGCGCGCCGGCCGTCGCCCGGGCGATCGCCGCATCGGCAAAGCGTTGCAGCGAGCCGGGGATGCGGGCCGGCGATCGGGTCGCAGCCTGCCCCTGGTCGGCGTAGAGCAAATGGCGGGCACGGCCCGTGCCCGCGTCCTCGATCGCGTCGAGGGTCGCGTCGGCCAGGCGCTGCAGGGCGTCGGCCGCAAGACCGGCGGCGTCCGGGGCGCGAAAGCCGATCGAGGCGGTGAGGCAAGCACCGATGGCCATGCCGTCGTGGCCCCAGCCCGGCGG
>DATCGH010000366.1:0-3421 GCA_036509055.1 Caldimonas sp. | reverse complement strand
CAGCCGACGGCGCCGTGCATCGAGCTCGCGGGTGCCGGAGAGCTGCGCGGCAAGGGAAAGCGTCGACGGAAGGTGCTTCATGGAGTTCTCCGGAGTGATGACGGGCAGGGCGATCGAATCGGTGTCAGGCGGCCAGCGGCGAGGTGAGCGAGCGCAGGTAGGCGCGCCAGCCGCCGTGGCGGGTGATGTCGAGGGCGTTCTGCAGCGCCTGCGATTCGCAGACGAAGCCGTGCACCCATGAACCGTCCTCGAGCTCGATCTGGCCGATGGCGAGCGGCGCCGGCACGCCGGCGAGAAACGAGCCGGCGGCAGCGAGCGACAGGTCCCAGACCTCGATCTCGATCGCCGCGCCTTCCGAGCCGACCCGGGCCATGCCCGGCTTGGGCGGCACCGTGTCGGGCAGGGCATAGAGCCGGTAGCGGGGTGCGGTGCGCGTGACCTGGCGCAGCACGGCACCGCGCTCGGTGAGCTGCGGGTTGAGGGGCAGGCCGCTCAGGTGCGCGCCGACCACCGCGAGCGCCAGGGTCGGCTCGCTTCGCGGCCAGGCTGAACCGGGGGCGGCGGGCGCGGCCTCGCCGACCGGGGATGCGCCGCGCTGGGTCGCGCCGAGGCGCAAGGCCCGGCTCGCCTGCCATTGCTGACCGAAGCGGGCCAACGCCGCGTCGGCGCCGGGCGGACCGATGAAGGTCACGCCGAACGGCAGGCCGGCGGAGGTGAAGCTCGTCGGCAGCGCCAGCGCGCACCAGCCGAGCAGGTTGACGAAGTTGGTGTAGAGACCGAGCCGCGCGTTGCCGGCGAGGGGATCGGCGTCGATCTCGGTCGTGCGGGGGTGGCCGGGCGCCGTCGGCACCATCAGCAGGTCGACCTGGTCCCAGAGGCGCGCGCTCTCCCGGCGGCTCGCGGCGAGGCGGTACTGGCCGCGGAACGCGTCGACCGCCGAGAAGCCGCGCGCGGCCTCGATCACCTGGCGCACCGCGGGATCGAACGCGCCCGGGTTGGTGGCGAGCAGTGGCTCGACCACGGCCATCCGCTCGGCGACCCAAGGGCCGCCATAGAGCAGCTCGGCGACCGCATGCAGCGGCGCGAAATCGATCGCCACCGGCCGGTGGCCGAGCGTGGCGAGCTGCGTCACCGCACCTTCGAACGCTGCCGCATAGCCGGCGTCGCCGTGGAACTCGGCGTGCGACGGGATGCCGATGCGCAGTGCCGCCGGCAGGCGGCCGGGGCCGACACGGAAATCGCTGTAGGCGTCGAGCGGATCCTCGCCCTCCAACACCGCCAGCACTGCGGCCGCGTCCTCGACCGTCAGCGCGAACACCGAGACGCAGTCGAGGCTCCGACAGGCTGGCAGGACGCCACGGGTCGAGACCCGCCCCGGCGTGGGCTTCAGGCCGACGATGTTGTTGAAGCCCGCGGGCACCCGCCCGGAGCCGGCGGTGTCGGTGCCGAGGGCGAAGGGCACGTCGCCGCGAGCGACGACGACGGCCGAGCCCGAGCTCGAGCCGCCGCTGATGCGGTCGGCCGCCAGCGTGCTGCTCGGCCGGCCGTAGGGCGAACGGGTGCCGACCAGGCCGGTGGCGAACTGGTCGAGGTTGCTCTTGCCCATGCAGACTGCACCCGCATCGACCAGCTTCTGCACCGCCGCGGCGTGCTGCAGCGGCCGCGACTCGAAGGCAGGGCAGGCGGCGGTGGTGGCGAGACCGGCGACGTCGATGTTGTCCTTGACCGCGAACGGCACACCGAACAGGGGCAAGGCCCGCATTGCCGCGGTGCGGTCGGCGAAGGCGGCGGCGCGCAGGTCGAGGACCTCGAGTTGCGCGGCAAGCTGCTCGGCGCCGGTGCGCGAGATCCAGGCGGCGATGGGGCTCTCGGCTTCGAGGCGCCGCCGCAACGCCTCGAGCAGAGCCAGCGGTGATTCGCCGGCGCGATAGGCCGCCTGCCAGTCGGCGAGGGTGAGCAGCGAGGCAAGCTCCATGCGGCGGTTTGGTGCGTGAGCTGGTATACCAGCTCGTGTACCGCAGGAACCGTGCCCAACCCCAAGGGGCACGCGGGTCGCCGGGTCGGGAGGCCCTGGTCGTGTGCGTCAGCCGTGCTTCGGCACGCTTCCGCAGCGTTTCAGCAGTCTCGCAGCGGGCTCGACTGGCCTTCCTGCGGCTTGCCCGAGAGCACGAGCACCGTGGCTTCACGGGCCGTCAGGCTGCGCTTCTCGCTGATGGTCGCCGCTTCGCGGGCCCGGTCCTCCATCGTGCTGCGATCCGGGACGCCGCTGCAGGCGAGCAGGTAGACGACGCGCCGCGATGTGCCGACGGTGGCTCCGGTCTGCGAGGCGATGCGCGGTGCCAGCGCGCCGAGCTCGTCGACGTGCATGCCCACGCGAGGCGCAACGAGGGCGAGGTGCTTCGAATCGATGCGGCCGGTGAAGAACACCACCACGAACAGCAGCGCGAAGCCGAGACCGATGACCGAAAAGACGTGTTTCACCGACCGAGCCCTCCGTTCGAAGCGCCATGCAATTCTCGGGCACGGCGCGGATTCGCGCTCGCGCCCCGAGGCTCCGCCGCGCCCGAAAACTGTATATATTCAAGGGGTATCAGCTTAGCTCCAGAATGGCCCAAACCACTGGATACCCATCCAGTAACTCTACGCCGCCTTGGGTGACTTGGGTAGGGGCCGCACGACATCGTCGTAAGTCACCGGATCGGTGATCACGGCCTGCTGCAGCAGTCGGTAGAACAGCATGCCGCGTGAGGCCGAGGTACGACGGTTGAAGCGGAAGACGAACTCGTCCAGATAGGCGTCCAGGTGCGCCGGCTGCACCGACCCGTGGTGCGTGCCCAGGATCCAGCGCTTGATCAGCGCAGCCACCCGATGCACGCCGGCCATCGAGACGTGCGCGGGCACGTCCGATCCGAGCATGACGGTGCGCTGGTGGGCATAGCCCAGACCTTGCAGTTCCCGGTAGGCGGCTGATCCATCGGTGCGGACCTCGGCCGCGGGCTCGATGTTCTCCTGCACGAAGGGAACGACCTGTTCGGCCGAGTCGTTGTCGATGCGGCGCAGCCGGATCCGCCCGAACCCACGGGGCTGCAGCAATTCCACCGCGATGACCACCAGCACCTGGTGGGTGCGGTTCTTGCGCCTCTTGCGCTGCTCCTTGGGCATCGGCGCGTCTCGGTCGCTGATGGACAGGTAGGTCTCGTCGACCTCGACCACGCCCTTGAGCCGCTCGCGGTCGGGGCGGACCATGGCGCGTCGGAACCGATGCAGCATCGTCCAGGCCGTCTCGTAGCCGCCCAGCCCGAGCACCCGCTGCAGCCCCAGGGCGCTGACGCCGTGCTTCTGGTTCGTCAGATACCAGGCCCCGGCTAGCCATACTCTCAGCGGTGTGCGGGTCTTGTCGAAGATCGTGCCGGCGGTCACC
>DATCGH010000365.1:0-4684 GCA_036509055.1 Caldimonas sp. | reverse complement strand
CGGCCATCGCCTCGACCAGCGCGCAGGCCTCGAAGGGCTCGGCGTGGATCTGCAGCCGGCCGGCTTCGCCCTTGGCCAGGGTCAGCAGGTCGCGCAGCTGCGTGTTCAGGAGCATCGACGAGCGCCGCATCCGGCCGATCAGCTCCTCGTCGCCGGAGAAGGCGCGCGCATGCCGCATCTCGATCACGTCGAGCGCGGAGACGATGCCCTGGAGCGGAGAGCGGAGCTCGTGGCTGACCTTGGCGAGGAAAGCGCTGCGGGCGGCGATCGATTCATCGCGCGCCAAAAGTCGAGCTCGCTCCTCTTCGATCGCCCGGATGGCATGAACGCGGCGGATGAGGGAGGCGAAGCACAACGGTCCGAACACCATCATGACCAGGTAAGCCAGGCCGAGCGCGACGTTCGACCGCCAGAAGCTGCTCGCGAGGAGCAGAAGGGACGCCATGAGCGTGACGGCCCATGAGAGGTACATCGTCCGGATTCCGTAGTGAATGCCGGTACGGACGATCACGACCAGGAGGAACGGATTCAGGAAGGCGAAGTTCTCCGGATCGAAGAAGAGGACGCCGACCAGGAAGATCGGGTCGAGCAGGAGAAAGAGATAGAGGAGACCGGCAGCGCCTGCCTCCAGTCCGTCGAGGACCCGCAGGTAGACGAGGCTGGCGATACCGTAGGTGAGGCCGAGAATGATGAACCAGCCCGGCGGATCCGCTTGCAGCCCGAGCAGAAGGTTTGTCAGCCAGAAAGTGGCCAGCACGATGCCGACGACGGCGCGCTGTCGGGCCCGGTCGCGCTCCCGGGCTTGCCGCTGCGGAGATCGGTGCGCGCCGATCGCCTCGAACAGCCGCCAGAAGCCCGCATCGTTGCCGGTGACCTCCGCTGGAGCACGCACCTTGTTCACCTCGCCAGCGCTGGCTGCCCGTTTCGAACCCGCATCGGTGACCACGCCTCAGTGTATCGATGCCGTCCGTGACAATGTCGATATTGGCGCCGGTGCGCCGCCTGTATGCTTTGCTTCAATGCTCGAGGACACGACCACCGAAGTCGAAGTGCACCGCGAATTGATGCGGCTCGCGCTGCACAACTCGATCCGGAGCATTCCGTTGCAGATCGTCGCCGTCGTCGTGATGGTCCTGATGGGCGCGGCCGTCGGCAAGTACGTCGGAGCCGTGGCGACGGCGGCGCTGGGACTCGGCGTCGCCTTTTGGCGGGTCGTGATCTCGCGCAAGTTTTCCGGGCCGGACCGCGTTCTTTCCGAAGAAGAACTGAAAAGCGCCGAGCGCCATCTGGAGTGGAACGCGCTGCTCGCGGGGGCCATGTGGCTGGTCAGCAGCTTCGGGATCTTCGCCTACCTGGACGGCTGGATGGAGAAGGCATACATCACCTTCGCCTGCGGATCGATCGCGGTGGCCGCCTTGTTCATGGCATTGATCGGCCGATCGTTCCTCATGCTCGCTGTGCCGGAACTCGGCGGCATCATGGCGGTGATCCTCTGGACCGAGGGCCTGGTGGCGCTGCCGCTGGCGGTGCTGATCGCCCTGTTCGGCGTGACGATGCTCCGTGCCTCGCGGGAATTCTGCGACACCACCGTTCGCGCGATTCGGCACAGCCTCGAGGTCGACCTCGCAGTAGCGTCGCTGAAGGCCGCCAAGGAGGCAGCCGAAGCCGCCAACCGCGCGAAGTCGCAGTTCCTGGCGACCATGAGCCATGAGATCCGCACGCCGATGAACGGCGTCCTCGGAGCGCTCGACCTGCTGCGCCACTCGCACCTCGATGCCGAGCAGCGCGCGCTGGTGCGTACCGCCGCCTCGTCGGGCACGTCGCTGATGAGCATCCTCAACGATGTCCTCGATCATTCGAAGATCGAGGCCGGAAAGATGAGCCTCACGCTCGCGCCGATCTCGCTGCGCTCGCTGGCCGACACGGCAATGGCCTTGTTCGAGACCAATGCCAATGCGAGGCACCTTTCGCTGCGTCTGGAGTTCGCGTCCGAGGCGGTCGATTGGGTGGTGGCCGACGGCCAGAGGCTCAAGCAGGTCATCCTCAACCTGGTGGGCAATGCGATCAAGTTCACCGAACGGGGCGAGGTGGTGCTTCGCGTCGTCTCCCGGCCGGCAGCCGCCGACTTCGCCGACGTCACTTTCGAGGTGCGCGACTCCGGCATCGGCATGAGCCCGGAAGTCGTCGAGGAGCTGTTCGAGCCGTTCTTCCAGGCCGACGGTGCGCCCAATCGCCGCCGCGGCGGCACGGGCCTGGGCCTGGCCATCAGCCAGCGCATCGCCGAGGCGATGGGGACACGGATCGAGGTCGAGTCCAGGTCGGGCAAGGGCTCGCGCTTCTGGTTCACGCTGCGCTTGAAGGTCGACGATGCGCCGCACGCCGCAATGCCCGACTCGGCGCTCGGTGGACTCGACGACACCGGGCCGCTGAGCGGGACCGTGCTGGTCGTGGAGGACAACGAAGTCAACCGGATGATCGCCCGCCAGGTGCTGCTTTCCCTCGGCGTCGAGGTGCTGGAAGCCTCCGACGGTGCCGAGGCCCTGGACGTGCTCGAGGACCAGTCGGTCGATCTCGTTCTCATGGACTGCCAGATGCCGGTGATGGACGGCTACGTGGCCACTCGCGCCATCCGCGAGCGCGAGGCCAGGCAGGGTGGCCGGCGCCTGCCGATCGTCGCGCTCACCGCCGACGCCTTCGACGACGACGCCATCCGCACCCGTGAAGCCGGGATGGATGGCCACCTGGGCAAGCCCTACACGCGCGGCCAGCTCCGCACCCTGCTCGCCTCCTGGCTGTAGCCGGCGGGGCCTCAGGATCTCAGCTGAGCGTCGTCCACTCGGTGATGCCGGTCCGCTCTTCGCCCCAGGCGGTGTCGAGCTCGATGCGCTTGATCTCGTGCAGTGCGCCTTCTTCGGCGCCACCCACCTTGCGCACCTGCGCGCGGGCCAGACGCTCCATCAGGCGAAGGTCGCGCGTGGTGAGCGAGAGGGCCGCCTGGGCCCACAAGTCGACCGTCTGGGCGAGCGATTCGTAGGTGATCGGCGCGGCCAGGCGCTGGCCTTGCAGGGCGACCAGGGTGCCGCGCAGGCGCGGATCGATCGAGCGGACGACGTGGTCGAGCGCGGCCTCTCCCCGACCGTCGTCGACAACCAGGTCGACCAGGCTTCGCCGGTAGAGCTGCTCCGCGGTGTAGAGCTTGCCGGAAAGCACCATGTCGTTCGCCACTGCGAAGCCGGCCTTGCGAATCGTGTAGTGCCAGGCGCCCATTCCCGGGAATAGGTTGAACAGCACCTCGGGAAAGCCGGCCTGGGCACTGCGCTCGAAGATCACCTTGTGAAACGGCATCACCGATTCGAGACCGCCGCCGAGGGTATCTCCCTGGACCAGGACCGTGGTGTGCACCCCGCGCTGGGCGGCGGTTTCCAGCCACCACACCATGTCGATGCACTTGCGTCCGTAGAGGCGCAAGGAATCCGCGTCCTGCGCCCGTACCAGCAGGCTGAACAGCGACAGGTCGCCGCCGAAGTTGAACACCCCCGTGACATCCGAAGAGACGACCAGATGGCGCACCAGTCCGGGGTTGAGGGAGATGTCATCGAGCACGCGCTGCATCTCGGCGATGCCGGCGAGGCTGAAGCACTGGATCGGCGTCACGCACGTACGCACCCGCAGCAGCGACAGGTCGGAGGTCCATTCCAGCCGGAGAAACCGGTACGGCCGCGCCAGCAGCCCGGGCAGCCCGCTCTGAGGGTCGGGAACGTTCATATCGCCGCGAAGATCCGGGTCACGAACTCGAAGTTCACCAGCGTCGATTCGATGATGGCTTCACGAGCTTCGGAATCTTCGATCGTGACGAGAATCTTTCGCAACTGCACCATGTGCTCCGTGTCCAGGGTGGCATGCGAGCCGATGAACGACACGCCTCGATCACCGACCAGAAGCAGCGACTCGCGCACCGCCGAGGCGAATGCGCCACCGTACACCGAGGCGATCACCTCGAGGACATACATCATGCCGAGCACCGAGCAGGGATTGCGCCGCTCTGCGCCCCAGTAGTTGTAGCCGATCAGCGCCAGCGTGGACGGCGACGGCCGATGCTGAAGCATGGCGTCGTCGGCGACGCCGACGGCTTCGAGATCATTGCGGACCCATTGCTCGTGCCCGGATTCTTCCGCCATGTGCTCGTACAGGAAGTAGCGCAGCTCCCGATGGGTGTCCTGCACCCGGCTGGCTGCCGCTGCGCAGATCGGGTTGAAGTGCCAGACAATCTGATAGAGCTCGAGCAGGAGCTTGCGATAGCGTTCGACCGAAAGTCCGTCGGCGACCGCGGCGAGCGCCACGGGATGGGTCTCGAAGTCGCGCCGCGCCTGGTCCGTGCTCTCGACCAGCGCCATGAAGAAATCACTCATTTGTCCGATGCTGTCCTATGCTGCGCTGGCTGAATGCAGCGCTTCCCGTCGTTCAGCCGGCCCGTGAGCCGGCGGCGAACGATACCTGCGAATTCTGTCGAACCCCGAGGAGCTGAATCGATGGCGGTCAATCTTTCGAAACCGGATGCGTCGTCCATGCATCCTGTCACGGGCGTCACCCTCGGCACCGCCATGGCCGGCGTGCGCAAGGCCAACCGCCGCGACGTCACCGTGGTGCTGCTCGAGCCGGGGGCCGCGGTCGCCGGCGTCTTCAC
>DATCGH010000364.1:0-3097 GCA_036509055.1 Caldimonas sp. | reverse complement strand
CAGGCGATCCTCGATGACACCGAGGAGCACATCGACTACCTCGAGACCCAGATCGACCTCGTCGGCAAGGTCGGGCTCGAGAACTACCTGCAATCGCAAATGGGCGTGCACGGCGACGATTGAGTCCGGCCGCGCCCTCGAAAGGCGTGTACCGAGATGATCGTCTGCGTCTGCCGTCGGGTTTCCGACCACCAGATCCGTGATGCCGCGGCCGAGGGGGCGGTGAGCCTCGAGTGCCTGAAGACCGAGCTCGGCGTCGCCACCCAGTGCGGCCGCTGCGCCGACTGCGCCTCGCGCATCCTCTGCGACGCCCGCTCCGCGTCGGCCTCCGGCATGCCGATGCGGCGCATGCACCAGGTCGAGCAGACGGCCTGAAGTCGCCTCGGGCGACATCGACGAGGGAGCCGCCCGTCGGGCCGCTCCCTACAATCCGGACCCTTCCCCTTCGCTCGCTGCCACCTGCGGCGCGGCCGCCATGCTCGATATCACCCTCCTGCGCAAGGACCTCGCGACCGTCGTCGCCCGGCTCGAGACGCGCCAGTCGCCGCAACCGTTCCTCGACGTCGCCCGCTTCGGCACGCTCGAGTCCGAGCGCAAGGGCCTGCAGATGCGCACCGAGGAACTGCAGGCGCGGCGCAACAGCCTGTCGAAGGAGATCGGCAAGAAGAAGGGGCAGGGTGCCGACGCCAGCGCCGAGATGGCGGAGGTGAACGGCATCGCCGGCGAGCTTGAGCGCTCGGCGGCGCGGCTGGAGGCGATCCAGGCCGAGCTTGCGACGATGCTGATGTCGTTGCCCAACCTGCCGGACGCGAGCGTGCCGGTCGGCCCCGACGAGAGCGCCAACGTCGAAGTGCGCCGCTGGGGCACGCCGCGCAGCTTCGAGTTCGCGCCGCGCGACCATGTCGACCTCGGCGCGCCGCTCGGCCTGGATTTCGACACCGGCGCCAAGCTCTCGGGCTCGCGCTTCTCCTTCCTGCGCGGCCCGGTCGCGCGGCTGCATCGCGCGCTCGCCCAGTTCATGCTCGACGTGCAGACCGGCGAGCACGGCTACACCGAGTGCTGGACGCCCTACATCGTCAACCGCGAGATCCTGGAGGGCACCGGCCAGCTGCCGAAGTTCAAGGAGGACATGTTCTGGGTCACCCGCGGCGGCGACGAGGCGTCGCCGGAGCAGTACCTGATCTCGACCTCGGAGATTTCGCTGACCAACAGCGTGCGCGAGCAGGTGCTCGCCGCCGACGCGCTGCCGATCAAGCTGACCGCGCACAGCCCGTGCTTCCGTTCGGAGGCCGGCAGCGCCGGCCGCGACGCCCGCGGCATGATCCGCCAGCACCAGTTCGACAAGGTCGAGATGGTGCAGATCGTCCATCCCGAGAAGAGCTTCGAGGCGCTCGAACAGATGGTCGGTCACGCCGAGGCGATCCTGCAGAAGCTCGGCCTGCCGTATCGGGTGGTGCTGCTCTCCACTGGCGACATGGGGTTCGGCGCGACCAAGACCTACGACCTCGAGGTCTGGGTGCCGGCGCAGAACACCTATCGCGAGATCAGCTCGGTCTCGAACTGCGAAGCTTTCCAGGCACGGCGGATGCAGACGCGCTTCAAGAACGCCCAGGGAAAGAACGAGCTCGTGCACACCTTGAACGGCTCGGGCCTCGCCGTCGGGCGCACGCTGGTGGCGCTGCTCGAGAACTGCCAGAACGGCGACGGCTCGATCGCCATTCCCGAGACGCTGCGCCCCTACCTCGGCGGCATGAGCGTCCTGCGGCCATGACCGGCGTGCGCGACGCCCGGGCGCGCGAGCTGCTCGCGGCGCTCGATGCTGCCCGGCTCGTGCCTCTGTTCAGCGAGCGCGATCCGGGGTTCGACCTGGCCGAAGCGTTCGCCACTGCCGACGCGCACCGGCGGCTGCGCATCGCCCGGGGCGAGCGGCCGGTGGGCTACAAGATCGGCTTCACCAATCGCGGCATCTGGGACCGCTACGGCGTGCACGCGCCGATCTGGGGCCCGGTCTGGGACTCGACCGTCGAGCAGGTGGAGGGCGGCGAGGCGAGGGTGTCGCTGGCTCGGTTCTCGCTGCCGCGGCTCGAGCCCGAGATCATGTTCGGCTTCGCCCGCGCGCCGCGCGCCGGGATGAGCGAGGCCGAGCTCGCCGGCTGCATCGACTGGGTGGCGCACGGCTACGAGATCGTGCACACGCACTCGGCCGACTGGCGCTTCAAGGCCGCCGACACGGTGGCCGACTTCGCGCTGCACGGGCGGCTCTTCGTCGGCCGGCGGGTGCCGATCGGCGCCTTCTCCGAACCGATGCGCGAGCTCGCGGCGCTGCACGTCGAGCTGCTCGAGGACGGCAAGGTCATCGACGAGGGCGACGCCACCATCGTCCTCGACGGGCCGCTGACCGCGCTTCGTCTCTGGGTTGATGCCATGGCGGTGCAAGCCGAGCAGTGGCCGATCGTTGCCGGCGACATCGTCACCACCGGCACCATCACCGACGCCGCGCCGATGCGCCCGGGGCATCGCTTCGAGAGCCGGCTCAGCGATCCTCGCCTTCCCGGCTTGGCGCTGACCACGCTCGCCTGAGCCACCGGAGCGCGTCGACTAGAATCCCACCCTCGGCCCCAGACCCGCCGAAGCACCTGACCGGAGAGGTGGCAGAGTGGTCGAATGCGCCAGACTCGAAATCTGGTTTACGGTTTCACCGTAACGTGGGTTCGAATCCCACCCTCTCCACCAAAACGACGTCCAAAGAGCTCTCCGGACGTCTCCAAATCCCTCCGTTCTCATAGGTAAATCCGCCGAAGGCTTGGCCGCGGAGGTCTTTGGCCGTACGCTGCAATCTCGATTTTTATGATGGGCAGGTTGAGGGGCGGGAATCGCTCGATTTGTGAGCGATGTTCGGTGGAGACATGGAATTCGAACTCGATGAGTTCTGTTGTTACGACCATCATCCTTGGATTTATGAGGGGCGCGGTTGCCGAGGATTGCAAAGCCGCTGACGGCGCTTGAAGTCAAGCGCCTGGACGCCCCCGGGCTGCACGCCGTCGGCACGGTCCCCGGTCTCTACCTGCGCGTCCTGCCACCGCCCTCGTCCGGGAGG
>DATCGH010000363.1:0-6061 GCA_036509055.1 Caldimonas sp. | reverse complement strand
GGGCTCGAAGCCCAGCGTGCCTTCCTGGGCGATGCAGTAGTCGATGCGGCGCTGCTGCCGTTGCGCAACAAGCTGGCCGCAATGGCCCCGGTGCATGTTTTCGAGCAGACGCTGCGCCAGGTCAGCGTGATGTTTGTGGACATCGTCGGCTCGACCCGCTTTGCGCAGGGCCTGGACCCCGAGGAAATCCACGCCGTGATGGACGGCGCGTTGCAGTGCTTTACGACCATCGTTCAGCAGCATCAGGGCAAGGTGCTGCAATACGCCGGCGACAGCCTGCTCGCCGCCTTCGGCGCCGACCGAGCGCGAGAAGACGACGCCGAGCGCGCCGTGCGAGCCGGCTTGGCCGTGCTGGAGCAGGCTCAACTCTTGAGCCATGAGGTCCGCGAGCAGCATGGCCACGACGGCTTCGACGTGCGGGTGGGCATCGACACCGGGCCGGTGCTGCTGGGCGGCGGTGTGGATGCCGAGGGCAGCATCCGCGGCATGACCGTCAACATCGCTGCACGCATGGAGCAGACCGCGCCCGAGGGCGGGCTGCGTATCAGCCAAGACACCTGGCGCCAGGTGCGCGGCGTGTTCGATGTCGAGCCGCAGCCGCCACTGCAAGTCAAGGGTCGCGACGAAGCCATCCTCACCTACCTGGTGCGTGCAGCCAAGCCGAGGACATTTCGCGACACTCGCCGCGGCATCGAGGGCGTCGAGACCCGTTTGGTTGGCCGGGAGAAAGAACTCAGCCAACTGGCGGACCTGTTCGAGCACCTCGTCGAGTCTCGCACACTGGCTCTCGTCACATTGGTCGGTGATGCCGGTATCGGCAAGAGCCGGCTGGCGGCGGAGTTCGAGAACTGGATCGAGTTGCGCCGCGGTTTCGTCTGGTTATTCCGCGGCCGTGCCCAGCCGCAGGGTGTCCATCAACCCTACGGACTGCTGCGCGACCTCTTGTGCTGGCGGTTCGAGATTCAAGACAGTGATTCCTTGCCGCAGGCCCAGGCAAAGCTCGCACAAGGCCTGGGCCGGGTGTTTGGCGACGAGGCCGACGAGCAGATTGCGTTGCTGGGCCATCTGATCGGCCTAGACTACAGCAAGAGCCCCCCTGTCGCCGGCATTCTGGGCGATGGCAAGCAACTCAGACAGCGCGCCTTTCAGGTGGCTGCACGGTATTTCGGCCTGCTCAACGCCGTGGATGGCGGGCCGGTGCTACTGCTGCTGGAGGACCTGCACTGGGCCGACGAAGGCTCGCTGGACTTCGTCGAGCATCTGGCCGGCGCCTGCGCCCACCAACCCGTGCTGTTGTTGTGCACCGCGCGACCCGCGCTGTTCGAGCGTCGCGCCGGCTGGGGTGAAGCACTGGCAGCACACCGGCGCATCGACCTAACTGCGCTGGCGCAGTCGCAAAGTCGCGAACTGGTCGATGCCTTGCTGAGCCGCATCGACGCCCCGCCGCCGATGCTCAGGGAGTTGATCATCGGTGGGGCCGAGGGCAACCCCTTCTATATGGAGGAACTGACGCAGATGCTAATCGACGACGGCGCCATTCGCACCGACGGCGAGCGCTGGAGCGTGGCCACGGAGCGCTTGCTCCAGGTGCGGGTACCTGCCACCTTGACCGGCGTGCTACAGGCACGCATCGACAGCTTGCCAGCCGTTGAGAAACGGGCGCTGCAGCAGGCCAGCGTGATCGGCCATGTGTTCTGGGACGAGGCGCTGGCGCAGTTGCAGGCCGATGCACCCTTGACGCTGCCGGCGCTGTGCCGGCGCGAACTGGCGCTGGCTCGCGACAAGAGCGCGTTCGACGGCGCGCGCGAATTTGTCTTCAAGCACCACTTGCTGCATCAGGTCACCTATAGCGGTGTGCTCAAGCGTCACCGCATGGAGCAACATCACCTGACTGCACTCTGGTTGGAAGGTCGCAGCATCGAGCGCCGCGGCGAGTATCTCGGCGTGATTGCCGAGCACTTCGAGCGTGCCGGGCTGGCGGAACGAGCGGTGCAGTACTGGGCTGACGCCGCGGACGACGCGCTGCAGCGCCATGCCGAAGCAGTTGCCATGGCGCATGCCGACCGGGCGCTGGCGCTGGATGGTGCGAGGTCGGACCTGCGCCGTCGATACCAACTGGTGCGGGTTCGCCAGGTGGTCTTCGCCCACCGCTCGGAGCGCACGGCGCAGGCGTTGGCGCTGGAAGAAATGGAACGGCTCGCCGATGCCCTAGACTGCGACCGCCTGCGCTCCCAAGCGGCAACCTACCGGTCAGGCTGGCATGCCAGTGCCTGCGCATGGCCGGAAGCGCTCGCCGCCGCACAGCGGGCCTTGTGCTGGGCTGGCCCCACCGCGTCCTGCGAGGCCGCCGAGGCGCATGGCGCAGCGTCGGAGGCGCTGTATCGCCTGGACCGGCGCCCCGCCGCAATCCAGCATGCCCAGGCCGGCCTGGCCCTGTCGCGCGAAGTCGGCGACAAGAAGGCGCAGAGCCTCCATCTCAACAATCTGGGCAATCTGTCGATGCTGGGCAAAGCCCTGGTCGACGCCGGCGTGTTCTACAGGGAATCGCTGGTGCTAAAGCTGGACATAGGCGACCGCTTCGCCGCTGCCACCGTGGTCGGCAACCTGAGCATTCTGGCGACCCAACTGGGCCAGTTCGAGGAGGCGCGCGAATGGCAGGCGCAAAGCCTGGAGCTGGCACGCGAGACCGGCAATCGCTCGGTTCAGGCTTCCATGCACCACACGCTGGCCGAGGTACTGGCCGCACAGGGCGACCCCGCAGCGGCGCTTGAGTCGGCGCAGGCGGGCCTGCTCATCATGAGAGAGATCGGCGACCGCCGGCAGGAAGCCGAGACCTTGACGACTTGCGGCGATGCGGCCCAGGCGCTCGGTCAGTGGCATGTCGCCGTGGCGCACTTCTCGGCGGCGCGCGATCTGTTCGTCCAGCTCGAGATGCCTTACTGGGCTCAGATGCCCGCAGCGGGGTTGGCCGCCGCATGGCTGGCCGCCGGGGACGGCGCGGCCGCACTGGTCGAAGTAGAGGCCATCATGGGCCGACTGGACGCTGGTGTCGGCGCCGCGGATAAGTGTGGCGTGCTGCTGGACTGCTACCGCGTGCTGGCCGCCGTGGGAGACGCGCGTGCTGACGCCCTGCTGGTTTCAGCCTATGCCGAGTTGCAGCACACGCTGGGCCAGATTGATGATGCGCAGCAGCGCGAGGCCTTTCTTTCTCGCGCCCAGCACCAGGAACTGCTGCGGCGATGGGCGACACGAATGCCTCCCTAGCGCGCGACATGGCGGCCGCCAAGCCCTAACTGCACGGACCTCCGCCGCAGCGCTTGCCGCAGCGGCGGGGGCGAGGATGCGAAGGAGGTTCAAGCGCAATCTTTCTAACCTGGAGACCGGCCAGACGAGCTCCAGATCTCGCGTTCATGCTCTCGAAAGCTGTCGTTTGACGTAACGGTGGACACGAGGCGCGGTTGCGTAGGTCACGCGGGAATTGGTGGTCGAGCGACCGTGGACATAAGATCGGGCGCCCTTAAGCCTTGCTGCTTTCGTTGACCAGTTTGCTCACATTGCGCAAGGGTTGCCGAACCTTCGAGGGAGTATCGATTGAAGAGCCTCATCACATTCGTCATGACTGCCGCGTTCGGGCTCGGCGTTGCGATGGCCGGCGAGACGGTGTCGTATGTGTTCTTGAACGACCGGATAGGGAACCCCGGGAGCCAGATCGTTGAGCGCAGCGACGACGGTGTCTTTTCGGTGAAATTCATCTACAAGAACAACGGTCGAGGCCCGGAGCTGACTGAGCGATTTCGGCTCGCTCCCGACGGCAGCTTCAGCGAATACCACGTCACCGGCGCTTCGACCTTTGGGGCGATCGTCGATGAGCACTTCGAGCGCAAGGGTCTGGTCGCCGAATGGCACTCAACTTCCGAGAAAGGCAGCGTCACGTCCTCCACCCCCGCGATGTATGTGCCTTTGAACAGCTCCTATGCGCCGCTGACAGCCTTCATTGCAGCACTGCTGCGACGCCAGGACATGTCGATGGCGCTTTTGCCGAACGGCTCGCTGCACATGCGCAAGCTCGACCAGGTTGAGGTCGAGCGGAACGGTGTCAAACAACGTGTGCAATTGCTTGCGCAAACAGGGCTTGGCTTTCAACCCTGGTTTCTCTGGGCCACCACGGGACCGGAGCCGCACCTCTTCGCCCAAGCTGATCTTGCTGGCGAAATCTTCATCGAAAGCGGTTGGGAGGGCAATCGAAGGCTGCTTGAGGACCGCCAGCGCAGCGCGGAGAAGCAGGCCTTGCGGGACCGCGCTGAGCGACAGCGACATCCTTTGTCAGGACTGACCGCCATTCGCAATGCGCGCGTTTTTGATAGCGAGACTGCGAGTCTGCAGCCCCCTGCAGATGTGTACGTCTTGCGGGGCAGGATTACGCAAATCGTCCCCGCGGGTTCGTCTAGTCGCGACGCAGACAACGAGATCGATGCGGCAGGTCGCGTCCTGATCCCCGGCCTGTTCGACATGCACGGGCATGTCTGGCGTTGGAACGGCGCGTTGGATCTTGCAGCCGGCGTCACAACTGTCCGAGACATGGGCAACGACAATGCCGCGATGCAAACAATGCTCGATGACGTTTCCGCCGGCCGCCTTCTCATGCCGCAAATCGTCCCATGCGGCTTCCTCGAGGGACGAAGCCCATTCTCGAGTTCCTTAGGCATCTCCGTTAGCACCTTCGACGAGGCCAAGCAAGCGGTCGACTGGTACGTGGAGCGCGGCTATCCCCAACTGAAGATCTACAACTCGTTCCCTAGGGAGATCCTGCGCGAGACTGTCCAGTACGCGCACAGCCGAGGCATGCGCGTGAGCGGCCACGTGCCGGCGTTCATGCGTGCTTCCGAAGTGGTGGAGCAGGGTTTTGATGAACTCCAACACATCAATCAGGTCATGCTGAATTTCCTCGTGACACCCGAGACCGATACACGCACCTTGGAGCGCTTCACATTGCCGGCTGAGAAGGTCGGCGCCATGGACTTCGATACGAAGCCGTTTCAGGACTTCATCGCAGACTTGTCGAGCCGCCAGACCGTGGTCGATCCGACACTCGCAACCTTTGACTCCATCCAGCAAAAGGACGGGGATATGGCTGCACCCTACGCGGCGGTGGCGGACCACCTCCCGCCCGATGTTCGTCGGAACCTCTTCGTTGGAAGCATGAAAATCCCCGACGCCCCGACCGAGGGGCGTTACAAGCGCTCGTACGCGAAAATGGTCGAGTTCGTGGGGCGTCTCTACCGCGCCGGAGTTCCCCTTGTGGCGGGCACCGACGCCGTCCCTGGTTTCACCTTGCAGGCAGAGTTGGCGCTCTACGTCCAGGCCGGGATAACCCCGGCGCAGGCGCTTCAGATCGCGACCCGCAACGGTGCAAGGTATACGGGCACCAGTCGCGACAGGGGCAGTGTTGCGCCCGGCAAACTGGCCGATCTGGTGCTCATTGACGGTGATCCGACGAAAGACATCGCCGACCTTCGCAAGGTTGCCATGGTGATCACGCAAGGCCAATGGTTGTCACCGAAGGCAATGTACGAGGAAATGGGAATTCTTCCGTTTGCGCAGACCACTCTTGCCGTTCGTTCAAACATCCGAAAGTGACTTCAAGAAGGGCGTCTAGGTCTCACCTTGGGACGCTTACTCGTGGCTAGTGTCCGATGCCCGCTTCCGACGGCGACGCTGTTGGGGCGCCGTCGGCAGTCTTGTCGGCACGGATGGAACTGCTTGCGTGGCCCAGCGCTGGCGACGCGCAACGGCCTCGTACCTTGCTCTAGCTTCTGGATGACCGCATGTGGCCGAGACCGTGAGGTTAGGTCGCGGCCGCGAACGACTAGACACGCTGCATTGCTGTGGTCCGCTGCTGTCGGATGAAGGACAGCAACGGGTCGGATGCGGGTCTTCCCGCTTCCGATCGCCTTGCCAAAACCCTGTCGTTCGCGGCCGCCTACCGAATAGCGGACGCTCGCGTACACCCGCAACCGGCCAAGAACAGTCACAACGGGTAAGCGATGGCGGATTCAACCGG
>DATCGH010000362.1:0-9791 GCA_036509055.1 Caldimonas sp. | reverse complement strand
CGTACAGCCATTCCTCGGTGTAGACGCACGGAACGTACAGGCTCGCGATCGGATCGGGCACGGTGTAGAACGAGCCGCTGTAGTAGACCGGGGCGCAGTAGTTGTCGCGCAGGAGGGGCTGGCCGCACTTGTAGACCAGGGCGATGCGCGAGTCGCCCTCCGAGGCGATTCCGTTCTGGCAGCGGAGCGACTCCGCGCTGGCGCCGGTCGGCAGCGCGGCCGCCACCACGACGCCAGCGAATAGAAGCTGCCGCTTGCTCATGGGCTCTCCCGGGTGCACGTCTGCGAAGCATACGCCGCGGGCGGCGACGAGGTCAGGGCTGCGGCCTCAGCCGCCCTCGTACCTGCGCACCGCGTAAGTGTGCTCGGTGCAAGGCTCGCCCTTGAAGACGGCATCAGCGGTGGCCACCCTTCGCATTCCGGCGCGCTCGAGAAGGCGAACGGAGGCCTCGTTGCGCGCGTCGGTGATGCAGACGATCCTGTCTGCCGACGAGTGCTCGAGAAGAAGCGCGATCGCTTCGCGCAGCACCTCGGTGGCGTAGCCCCGCCCCTGGAACCGCGGGGACAGGGTGATGCCGAGCTCGGCAGACCTGCCGTCGGCTGCCAGGCAGATCCCGATGTCGCCGATGAGGCTGTCTGTCTGCCGGTCGGCGAGGGCCAGCTGGACCCAGAGCCCGCTGGGAAAGAGGGGAGCCGTGCTCATCTCTTCGATGAAGGCGAGGGCCTGCGGTTCGGTCTGCATCGACCAGCCCTGATAGCGCCCCACCGCTGCATCGCTCCGGTACGCCTGGAACGCCGGCAGATCGGCACGACGAAAGCGCCGCAGGAGCACCCTGCCGGCGAGCCGTGGCAGCGGCTCGCGCGCCGCACGGTGGGATCGAAGGAAGGCCCGGCCCGCTGCAGACACCTGCACGAGCGCTTCGCTGCCGGCCTGGTGCTGGCGCTCGACGAACCCGCGCGAATTCGCCTCTTCCCAGACGGGCAGTCTCGGGCACGAGGTGCGCCAGACTTCGATCACCTCGGAGTAAGGGCGCGGCTCGCGACCGATCCATTCCAGCAGATCGAGCACGAGCGGTTCCACGGTGTCGGCCATGATGACCTCCGTCAGCGGCCTGCATCCTGCGGCGGGTGCTGCGCGAACCATTCGGCGATGCCGGGCATGTGGGGCTCGAAGGCGCCGGGGATCGACAGGTTCAAGACGCCCGCACGGACACTGCCGCGGTTCTCGAAGTCGTGGGTGATGCCGCCGGGCACGAGCACGAACGATCCCTTCTCGGCGTGCGTCCAGGTGCCTCCCACGAGAACACTCATCGTCCCTTCGATGACGTAGAAGATGTCATCCTCGGGATGCGCGTGGGCACCGGGCCCCTGGGTATGGGGTTCCAGCCACCATTCGGAGATGGAGTAGCGATCCTGGGTCTCGCCTCCATCGGCCTTGAACAAGGCGGCGATGCGCCCCATCGGATAGGAGCGCCCTTCGCCGGGGCCGAGAATCACGGGCTTGCGTTGCGATGCGTCCACGTCGTTCACGGAGGTCTCGATGGCTGAGTGGGCGGGCGTTGCCGAATGTCCTCCCTCGAGGGGTCAGGGCTCGGCAAGCGCGGCCGCGATCGATGAACGATAGCCCCGCGGCAGATTCTCGGGAAGTGCCGACGGCGCGAACAGTCCGATTCGCGTGTGCTCGCTGCTCAGCGATGGCTCGAACGGGCCCGAGAGAAGGCAACGGTAGGTGGCGATGAATACGTGCCTGGCCGGCACCACTTCGAACAGGTAGGTGTCGATGGGCGCGCCGACCTGCACCTGGAGACCGAGCTCTTCCCGGATCTCTCTCGCCAGGCACTCGGCCGAAGACTCGCCCGGCTCGAGTCGGCCACCGGGCAGTTCCCACTCCTCGCGCTCGTTGAGCAGCAGCACGACCTCCGCGCCCGGCGAAAGAAGAACCCCCTTGACGGAGACCGGATACATGCGCCGAGCATCCTGTCAGGGATCGCCCGGCTCGCCCTCGAGCCGGAGGCGCTTTGCCCGCAGCACTTTCGCCCGCCAGAGGGCGAGACCCACCGCATACGAGACGTAGTAACCGGCGAGCAGGCCGAACACGAACAGCGTGAGAGGGCTCTGCGCGAACTCCGAGGAGCCACGATCCAGGGTGGGCGCAAGCACGTAGACCTCGATCAGGCGGTAGGCGATTCGCAGGATGAACAGGACCGACAGGGCGATGCCCAGAGGGGCGTTGGGCGTGTAGAAGAGATTGCCCGGGACCGCTTCGAACGTGGTCCACCGGAGCCCGTACCTGCCGAGGACCGCGCCCCCGGCCAGGCTGAGGGCGAAAGCGGCGAGCGC
Source organism: Caldimonas sp. (assembly GCA_036509055.1). Lineage (GTDB taxonomy): Bacteria > Pseudomonadota > Gammaproteobacteria > Burkholderiales > Burkholderiaceae_C > Schlegelella_A. Next base: position 7,451 of record DATCGH010000362.1, on the reverse strand, counting down.
CTTCGGGTTGGAGGAAGCGGCGACGGCGACGAGCACCACCAGCGCAGGAAACAGCGAGAGCTGGATCCAGAGCTTGTACTTCGTGAGACGCTGGCGCCCGACCATGCGCTTGAAGCGAGCGTAGACGCGCCAGGCGATCAGCGGCAGCAGAACGGCAAGAGCGAGCGTCGATCCCTGGGGTGCGTGCATGGATGTCCGGGTGAGTGGCGAAAGAACGTGGCCTGGCCGGCGCAGGCTAGCCAAGATCCGTCGGATCTCCGAAGGTGCGGTTGAGAGCCACCGCCTTCTTCACCAGCTCGACCACGGTCGCGTATTCCAGCGGCGTTTGCTCCACAAGCTCCAGAGTCGCCATCTCGTACTTTCCGCCGGGCTTCAGGCGCGGCTCGATGCCTCGCAAGCGCTGGCCGCGCCAGAATCCGAACAGGACACGCCTTTCCTCTGCGCGGATGAGGAGAACGGGTCCATTGGAGAAATACACCAGGTGGCCCCACTTGATGACCTCCTGCAGCGGCGCGGCGCCGACAACGGCCGATCGCAAGGCTTGCGCATGGCGCCCCTGCCAGCCGCCGAGGGAGGCAATGTATGCATCGGGGCTCTCCGGCGCGACCGACTTCTTCATTGGCATTCGAGGACCCTTCGCCTTCGCTGCGCTAGAAGGTCAGCTCGGAGATCGCCGGCGGCTCGATCGTGAAATCGCTGCAGCGTACCCACTGCGGCTTCACGCGCACGTAGGCGATTGCGGGCCAGGATTGTCGCGTCGGACCGTCGGCGAACGCGGCGAAGTAGACCTGTTTCAGCCGTGCCAGCTCGGCGCCGGCCGGAAAGTCAGCGGTTCCCTGGTACTGGACCGTACGAGGGTCGGCGTCGTTCCAGCCGCCGATGACCAGGGCGATTCGCGGGTTCGCTCGCAGGTTCCCCGCCTTGCGGCTCGAGGACAGGGTGTCGAACACGAGCTCCAGCTCATCCGTGACGGCGATTCCGATGATGGCCGCCTGCGGCTCGCCGCTGAGGGTGCTGGTGGCCTCGATGGCCCACCGATGCAAGCGCAGGAAGGTGAGCAGTGCCTCGCGATTCATGGGACGCTCGAAAAAGAGCCTGGGATCGACCGACGACATGCGTGTCGGCGATGCGCATCACCGGGACGGTGGCGGCGCAGGCAGGAAGGCCTGCTGCTCGGGCGAGCCCTCGATTCGGTGGAGCTCCGACAGCCATGGCATGGCGGAGTGCTGCCAGATCTGGGCCGCTGGGATGAGCTGCGAGCGCTGCTTGACGCAACCCAGGCGGATGACGACCGAGGTGGCATTCTCCGGAGCGGTGGCGAAGAGCGGCGTGCCGCAATCGGGGCAGAACACCTGGGCGCGACGGTTGCCGCTTTGAGCGACCTTGACGTAGCTCGTGGGCGTGCCTCGCAGAGCGAACTTGTCGATCGGGGCGGCCACGACGGCGCGAAACGGCGCACCGGAGAGAACCTGGCAGTCCGTGCAGTGACAGATCATCACCCGCGAAGGGTCGACTTCGGCGGTGAACGAGACCAGGCCGCAGTGGCAAGCGCCTTCGATGTGCATGGTGACCTCGGCAGATGTAGGAGGGGTCTCTGCGACGCGCGCCCCAGGCGTCACCGAGGGCGGGCCACGGCAAGTGCGCTCCTGATCGCCTCGGCCGCGCCGTCCAGCTCCTCGGCTGCGGCCAGCGGTGCCGGGCGGAACGTCAGGTTCTGCTCCGCGATGTACCGCGGCGACGTGATGTCGGTCGGCTCGACCATCGGGACGACATGCGCGTGCGCATGGGCGATGTCGACGCCGGTGAAGAACAGGCCGACCCGCTCGACGCCGAAGGTCGCTCTCAACACGGGGGCGAGGCGCTGGGCAACATGGATCACGTCATGGGCGACTTCCGCGGGAAGGTCGTCGTAGTAGGGGAAGTGCTCTCGCGGAACGACAAGGACGTGGCCTTGGCGGATCGGATGGATATCGAGGAAGGCGACGATGTCCTTGGTCTCATGGACGAGACGCGCCGGAATTTCGCCCCTCGCGATGCGGCAGAAAAGACAGTCTGGCTTGTTCATGGCGTTAGAGGGTTACTTGACCATCGAGCGAATGTGCGCTGTTGCCTTCGCGACGAGACGTGCTCATTCGACATACTCCAGAGGACTCACCTCCTGCCCTCGCACGGAGACGATGAACGCTCCTTCGAGGACGGATTCGTCGTCGAGGCCGTAGATGAGCTCGGCATGACCGTCCGGGAACAGTCCCATGCCTTGAAGCGCGAGGCGTGACCAGAGGTCGAGGGATGCTCCGAAGTTCGGGGGCAGTTCGGTCTCCGCCGTGCTGCGGGCCCCGGGCCACAGCCGAAACAGGGCGTCCTGAAGTCCCGTGCGCAAGGCCGGGTAGTCTCGTGACAGCGTCTGGAAGAGGTCCCGGTCGGCCTGCGATGGAACCTCGCTGGCGCGATTGACCGTCAGGGCGAACGGCTGCGGCGAATGAGCCCAGCTCGCCCGACCTGTCCATTGGCCGTCCCGCTCGACCATGGATCCGAGCACAGGGTCGACGACGGCGTCGGACAGGCCGAACAGGCGACGGAGGAAGCTCATGGCGCCGGCAAGGTTTGCGCAGGGCAGCGGTCGAGCCCTCGACGGCTAGGCCGGACCCTGAAATCGTTGCGACCAGCCTTCGACGTCCCGTTTGATCGCGTCACGGAGCAGGGTCAAGGCAGGGCCGCGCAACCGGAGCTTGGTGGCCGTGAACGATTCGGCATCCAGTTTGCGCAGATGATCCGTGCGGCTCTTCAATACGGCGGCGAGCGACTCCGCCGGGACGACCTCGTCCAGGAATCCCGCAACGACCGCTTGATGCGGGTTGTAGGGGGTGGCGGTGATCGCCGCGAGATTGAAGTGCGCGGGCGAAAGCCGCTGTCGGCAGACTTCGATGGCGAAGTGAGGAAGGGTCAACCCGATTTGAACCTCGTTCACCTGAATCTTCGCATCGACGCTGGCGCCGATTCGAAGGTCCGCACTCAGCAGGAGAAAAGCGCCCATCGCGATGGCATGCCCCGTGCAGACGGCGACAACGGGATAGGGGAACGAAAGCAGGCGCTCCGTGATCGCGGCTCCCGCCCTCAGCATCTCGAACAGCTCCTGCGGATCGCGCTTGAAGACCGTGAGGTCGAAGCCCGCCGAGAACATGCCGGTTCGGCCGCGAATCACGACCACCGCCTTGTCGGCTGCCGCCTTGTCCAGTGCGGCGTCCAGGGCGCGCAGCATCGACACGCTCATGACGTTCGCCTTGCCGTCGTCGATCGCGATCGTTGCGATCCCGTCTTCCAGGGCGTAGGTGAGTGGGACGCTCAAGTCGTGCTCCTTCGAAACGTCCCGCGCCGCAAGGCACTGGCCGGGCCGCGACGTCTATTCGTCGAGGAAGCCGCCCTTGTAGAAGCTCCAGGCGGTTCCGTCGTGCAGATAGAAGTGGCCATCGGCGCAGAAGTCCTTTCCGGGGAAGAACTCACGGTACGTCCTCGGAACGAGGCGCGCAAGCTGCTCGTCGGTGAGGTCCTCGAATTGCTCGGGCGTGATCGGCTGGCCGACCTTCAATCTTCGTGCTTCCATGGCGGGCCGAATGTCAGGCGTCGCCGAGGCGCTTGCGGCCCGGGCGTTCCATCGCCACCTCCGAGGTCACGAAGCCGAGCTTTTCATAGAAGCCCGAGATGCCCGTTCTGCCCGCTCGAAGGACCCAGGTCAGCCGCGGATCGTTCCCCATGGCGGCCTGGACCAGGGCCCGCCCCACGCCTCGACCGCGATGGGACTCGGCGACGACAACCATGGAGATGTAGCCGTTCGAAAGGCCGTCGGTCAGCGCACGAAGAAAGCCGAGCACCTGCGAGCCCTCGGCCGCCACGAGCGCGATTTGCGAGCGAGAGACGAGTTCCTGGAACTCTTCGAAGCTCGCAACTCGGCGATCCCAGCCATTGAGGGCCAGCAGTTCGCGGGCAGCTTCCAGCTCCGACGGTTGGATGGTGCGGATCTCCACGTGGCGCCCGGCGTGTCGTTCAGCTGCGAAGCGGGAGTGCAATGCCAATGGCCACGAACACGCCGCCGCAGACCTGGTTGAACCGCCGGCCGACCCGGCGCAGCCAGGGAGATATGCGACCCGCCATGCCGGCGATCAGAAGCTCGGTGGCCGCTTCGGTCACGGCGAAGGTGCCGGCCATGACGATGAACTGGGTGACCAGGCTCCGGTGCGGATCGATGAACTGCGGGAGAAAGGCCGCGAAGAAGAGGATGCCCTTTGGATTCGTCAGCGCGGACAGGGCGCCCTGGCGGAACAGCGACCCGCCCGAACTGGGCTGCGGGGTGCCGATGATCTCGACGCCCACGGGGGCCGAGCGCCATACCTGAATGCCCAACCAGACCAGGTAGGCGCCCCCCAGCCACTTCAGGACCGTGAGCCATGCCAGCGACGCCTTGAGCAGCGCGCCGATGCCGAACATGGAGAGGGCGATCACGGCGACAAAGCCGAGGACGCCGCCAAGAATCGTGAAGCGCGTCATGCGCTGGCCGTGCAACACGCCATGCGTCAGGGCGAGCAGGCCATTGGGGCCGGGCGAAAGCGAAAGCCCGACGGAAGCCAGGAGGTAGACGAGCCAGGTGTCGAAGCTCATGGGCCCCCGCTACCCGTTGCTCGCTCTATAGCTGCTGTGCTCGATGACTCTTGCAAAAGTGGCCAGGACGGAGCCATCGTACTTGCGATGCTCACCCGCCTGAAGGACGGTCATGACTTCGTCGTGAGTCCTTGGCTTGTGATAGGGGCGAACGGTTGCCATCGCATCGTAGGCGTCGGCGATCGAGACGATCCGGGACATGAGCGGAATCGACTCCTGCTTCAGGCCTTCCGGGTAACCGGACCCGTCTACGGCCTCGTGGTGGTACAGCACCACCTTGGCGATCCTCGCGATGTGCTCGTCGCCGATGGCCGCAAGGATGTCGTGGCCACGGCGCGGATGGGTTCGCATGACCCGCAGTTCCTCGGCGTCCAGACGACCGGGCTTGAACAGGACGCTGTCGGGAATGCCGATCTTGCCTACGTCATGCAGCTCCGCCGCCAACTTCAGCGTCGCCAGCTCGCTGGCTGACAGTCCGCACGCGCGGCCGGTTTCCAGCGCCAGTCCGGACGTCCGTCCGCAGTGATCGGAGGTATTCTCGTCACGCTCGTGCAGTGCTCGGACGACCGCGGCGGTTTCTCGGGCAAGGTCTGTCATCGACGATCCGATCCATGGGATTGCGGCGCGCGCCGCCGCTCGATCGAGGGCTCACGGCTTGGGCACACGGTACTCGAAAGCCCAGTAATGCTGCCACCGGCGATAGACGGAGGATTCAGCCAGTCCCGCTTGCGCCAGCGCCTGGAGCTGCGCCTCGGTCGGAAAGTTCTTGAGCACTCGATGCGTCGAGCCGTCGCTCAGTGTCCGGGTCTGGTAGGTGTTGCCGTTGCCGTCCCGCTCGGAGATGGCCGAAGAGCTGCCCGCCACGAACAGGTTGTCCAGCAGGACGACGAGCGCCCCCGGCGCCAGGGCCGAGTTGAGCCCGAGCAGGAACTCGCGCTGGCGTTCGAGCGGAACATGGGAGAACCAGAACCCGGCGAAGGCCGCGTTGAACGAGCGGCCGAACCGGGGCAGCGCGTAGGCATCGCCGATGTGGAACTCGGCATGGGGCGCGACGACCCGCTCCCGGGCGATGTGCAGGGTCTCGGGCGACGAATCGAGCGCGACGACAGCCGATGCGACCGGCACGATGAACCGGGTCCAGTAGCCCGTTCCGCAGGCGACCTCCAGCACCGTGGCGCCGGCCAGCAGCGAGGGCAGCCACTGCTCGATTCGCCGCAGGTCGGACTGGCGCTCGGGCTTCAGGTACACGCGGTCGTACTCGCTCGCGCGCGCGGCGTAGTACGACTGCAGGGGTGAGAGGTCGGGTTGCAAGCTGGGCTCTGACATTCGACCTGGGCGACGAGCCAAGGGACGCGAAGCGGCTCTTGGAACTCGAACAAGACTCCCGACGCGCGCCCGTATCGTCGAGCGCCGGCTCAGCTCTCGTTGTGGGCGACGCTTATCCGCCGGCGTGTCCGTGTCCCGACATCGTAGATGTTGAAGTCGCTCATCATGCGTCCGTAGAGGTGCAGACTGACGGCTCGGGGCCGTTCCGACGGAACGCCCGTGACGTGAATGTGATCGGGGTTCGGAACGAAGCTCGTGACCGCGCCATGCCGCAGCAGCACCGTACCGCCGCGGGCGAGGTCGATGTCCGCATCGGCGCCGCGATCCGGCGAGAGCCGCACATAGCTGCGCTCTTCGAGAATTCCCTCGATCACGCCGACCACGCCCCAGCTTCCGTGATCATGAATCGGCGTCCATTGGCCAGGGAGCCAGACGATCGAATACAGCGACAGGCTTTCGTCGGGCGCGTCGTACACGAGGTTTCGCGCGTAGCTTCCCGGGTCGCTCCGGTAGTGCTGTGGCCCGAGGAACGTACCGGCCTGCTCGATGAGATCGAGCATCAGCGGCGCCAGAGCGAGCACGCAGTCGGCCGGCTCGGCCTGCTCGCGGCTGCGCGCGGCCGCCTGGGAAATGAAGCGTTCGAGGGCCGGGGAGATCATGCCCACGATTGTGCTCGCAGACCCGCGCGGTGCGCGGTGAACGGGTCGGGCGTCATTTTCGAGCGCGGACCGGCTTGCCTGGTGCTCCGGAGGGTGCGAGCCACGGCCCGAAGGCAGCCAGGGCCTCGTCCTCTCTCGTGCCCGGGGCTTGCTCCAGAACCTCCGGAGGCACCCACTGCGGGAACGGCACCTCGTGAATCACATGACGACCCGATGCCGTGTGCTCCTCCCGCACCTCGGCCAACTGTTCGGGCGCGAAACGGGAGGCGATCCGAACCAGGGAGGGCCAGAGCCGCCGATGAACCAGCGTGACCTTGCCGTCGACGAGCCGGCAAACGAGCACTTCCTCGGAGTCTGTGACGACCGAGAGCACTGCGAAGATGCGATGGCTTTGCGGGTGCGCCCACCAGCTGCCCTTGATCGGCTCTCGGACAATGGCCTCTGTGAGGCGAGGCACCGCGCCCCTGGCCGACACCAGGACGATGCCGTGTTCCCGGATGAAGGCCAGTGCTTCTTCGGGCGTGGCGCACTTGCTCATGGTGCGCGCAGCGCCAGCCGAACGACGGGTCGGTCAGGCTTGCGGCGGGCGACTTCCTGAAAACCGGCCTCATCGAACATGCTCTTCGAGCCGAACCAGGGCGCCTGGGCCGCCGAGGGCTCGCTCTTGTCGACCGGGTAGCCCTCCAGAAGCCGAACGCCACGCCGATCGGCATACCGGATGGCTCCCGCAAGGAGCTCTCGGGCAACGCCCTGCTGGCGATATTCGGAAGGCACGACGAAGCAGACCACCGACCAGACCGGTTGGTCATCGAC
>DATCGH010000361.1:0-7598 GCA_036509055.1 Caldimonas sp. | reverse complement strand
ACGGCTCGAGCGTCCAGCCGATCGCCGACGCGGTCGGCCCGCACGTCCGGGCCAAGATCGGCGGGACCAACACCTTCTACACCAAGGCCGAGGACCGGAAGTACGTGCTCGACAAGATCCTCAACCAGAAGCCGGTGCGGCCGGCGTCGGTGGTCGCCGGCTCCGACGATGCCAAGGCCTACGACGAGTTCGACAAGTGGCACCGGCTCGCCACCTCGTCGGGAATCTACGAGCGCCAGGGCGACTGCGACGACATCACGATCGCCAACAAGACGATCTACCACCAGGCCTATGCGCGCGACTGGGTCAGCTACAACGCCGCCGCCCGCAAGCAGGGCCTCACCGGCTACCAGTTCCGCGCCCCGGGCGAGTGGTTCGCCGAGCTCTATGCCGCCTACAAGGCGAAGATGCTCAAGCCCTCTCACCCGGCGGTCGCGTGGCTGAAGAAGCTCTAGGAGAACGCGATGTCGGTCTTCCGCAACGAAACGGTCAACTGCCCCGCCTGCGCCACGCCGGTCGATTTCGAGCTGGTGCTGAGCGTCAACGCCGACCGCCGCCCGGACCTGCGCGACGAGATCGTCGCCGGCACGTTCCAGCGCCGGCCCTGTCCGAGCTGCGGCACCGAGTTCCGCGTCGACCCGGAGTTCACCTACATGGACCTCGGCCACGGCCAGTACATCGGTGTCTGGCCGGTGGCCAAGCGCGGCCAGTGGCAGGCCTGCGCGCAGAAGACGGCGCAGACCTTCGACGAGGCGCTGGGCAAGGGCGCGTCGCCGGAGGCGAAGAAGCTCGGCGCCCGGCTCGAGCCGCGCGCGGTGTTCGGCTGGCCTGCGCTCGCCGAGAAGATCATCGCCCGCGAAGCCGGTATCGACGACCGGACGCTGGAGCTGGCCAAGGTGATGGTGCTGCGCAACGGCAGCGAGACGCCGGTGCCCGGACGGCGCGAGCTGCGCCTGGTGGAAGCGCGGGCCGAGGATTTCGTTCTCGCCTGGGTGCGCCCGGCCGATGGCGCGGTCGAGACGGCGCTGCGCATTCCACGCACCCTGATCGCCGAGATCGATGCCGAGCCGGAGCCGTGGAAGGCGATGCGCGACAGCGTCGGCGAAGGCCTGGTGGTCGATTTCCAGCGCGAGATGCTGGCAGCCTGAACCGGCCCGCCCGGGCGGTGCTCAGCCGCCGGCGAGCGCCAGACCGGTGCCGCGCGCCGCCAGGGTGCGCGAGAGCAGGGCGGCGAGGTGGTGCACCGCCTCGATGCTCGGCGTCGGCACGCCGGTGATGCGGCCGAGCTCGACGACGCTGCCGACCAGCGCCTCCAGCTCGAGCGGCCGGCCCTGCTCCACGTCCTGCAGCATCGAGGTCTTGTGCGCGCCCACCGCCTCGGCGCCGGCGATCCGCTTCTCGATCGAGACCTTGAAGACGACGCCCAGCTTCTCCGCGACCGCCTGTGCCTCCCGCATCATGGCCTCGACCACGGCGCGGCCGTCGGGGTCGCGGCAGATGCCTTCGAGGGTGGCGTGGCTGAGGGCGCTGACCGGGTTGAAGCTGAGGGTGCCCCAGAGCTTGAGCCAGATCTCGCCGCGGATGTCCTTGGTGATCGGCGCCTTGAAGCCGGCCCGCGTCAGCGCCTGCGCCAGCGCCTCGATCCGCGGGCTGCGCCGGCCGTCGGGCTCGCCCAGGGTGAAGCGGTTGCCTTCGACGAGCCGCACCTTGCCCGGCTCGACCAGCTCGGCCGCCGGATAGACAACGCTGCCGATCACCCGCCCGGGATCGATTGCCGCGGCGATCGCGCCGCCCGGGTCGACGCTTTCCAGCACCCGGTTCTCGTAGGGGCCGGGAAGCCGCTGGAAGTACCACCAGGGGAGGCCGTTGCTCATGGTCACCACCGCGGTCTCGGGGCCGAGCAGGCCCTGCATCGCCGGCAGCACATCCTTCACCTGATGCGCCTTGACGGCGAGAAGCACCGCATCCTGCGGCCCGGCGTCGCCGCCGTCGGCGTAGGCGCGGACGCGCGGCGCATGCAGCTCGCGGCCGTCGTCCTCGAGCAGGCGAAGGCCGTGCTGCTCGATCGCCAGCAGGTTGCGGTTGCGGGCGATGAGGGCCACATCCTGCCCCGAGAGCGAGAGCCGCGCCCCGAGCAGGCCGCCGATCGCGCCGGCGCCGACGATGGCGATCTTCATTGCCTGGCCTGCTGGGAGGTATCGGCGCTCGGCCAGATCACGCGGTACGGAATGCGCGGCCGTGCCGCGCGGTCGTCACAAGCCGAGCCACTTCCCGATGGCCAGCATCTCGGCTTCCTCGTAGGGCGCGAAGCCTTCGTACTTGGTCGGTTCGAGCTTCTTGCGCCCATCCTCGCTGGCGTCGAGGCCGAGGAAGTATTCGCGAACCCGCTGCACCTGCTCGGCGCCGAGCGCCGAGCTCGCCAGCAGGTGCTTGATCGGCACCGGCCGCGAGGTGCCCAGGATCCGGCCGCCCTTGGCCGTCCAGCCCTTGACGACCGAATTCGCCGCCGTGGCGCCGGCCTTGGTCAGGCCGTGCTCGACGAAGAAGGGAACCGCGTCCTGATAGCGGGTGTAGCTGTACCTGACGCGCGAGGCGGAGGCGGAGCCGAGGGCGTCTCGCATCGTCGCCCGGACCATCCAGGCCGTGATCGAGTCCTCGTCGGGAGCGCCGAGGCTCGAATCGGCCAGCTCCTTGAGGGTCTTCAGCGGCGAGTCGGCCCGGACCAGGAAGCTCGCGGTGTAGTTCTGATAGCCCTTGGTGACGGCCAACAGGCGATAGCCGGAATCGCGGATGGCCAGCGCGGACAGATGCGCCGGGTGGACGAAGGCGAGGTCGTACTCGCGGCTGGCGAGGCCCTTGCGCAGCGTCGGGTAGTCGGCGACCGGTTCCACCGTGACCGGCTGCTTGAGGATTTTCGACAGGTCGGTGGCGATCGCCGCGTAGCGGGCGCGGATCTCGTCGTTGGTGACCCGATAGGTCACGCCTTCGTTCACCACGAACACCAGGGCATGGGCGGCCGTGCCCAGCCAGCCGAGCGACGAGATCAGGAGCAGGCGGATCCAGCGCGACGTCATGGGCGCTCCTTACTTCTTCGCCGGCGGCGTGGCCACCGGCGTCGTGCAGACGTAGCTCACCACCAGGTCGCGGACCGAGCGCGCCGGGGCGACGCTGTAGGGCAGCGACAGCTCGTCGTACTTGTAGCTGGAGACCGGGTCGAGGCCGCGGTCGTCGGCATAGCGGGTGCCTTCGGAGACGGCGTAGGCGCGGTTGCTGCAGTTCGAGATCTGCACCTGGCGTTCGAGCCGGTACTGGCGCGGCGGGCTGGCGTCCGGCACGTCGGTCGGCCTCGACCAGCGCCATTCGAGGTTGGCGCGCGCCTCGATACCGTTCTTGCGGATGCTGTCCTTGTCGACATAGACCTGGACCGGGCCGGCTTCGCCGACTTTTTCCCATTTGGCGGCAAGGGCGAGGCCGGGAAGGGCGAGGCAGGAGAAAGCGATCAGAAGAGGACGGATGGGCACGTAGCGGCTCCCGGAACGGTACATATGACAGCAGCCGACTTTATCGCGCCGCAACGCCCCGGTCGGGGCGAAAACCGTGACGGATCGTTCCGTCCGGACGTTCCCGCGAACTCCGTCGCTAGGCGCCGGCGGCGATCTGCCGCAGCGCCTGCTCGAACACCTCGGGCGGCTGGCCGCCGGAGATCAGGTGCTTGCCGTCGATCACCACCGCCGGCACCCCATTGATGCCGCGCTCCTGCCAGAAGCGCTCGCGCTCGCGCACCTCGGCACCGAACGCCTCGGAATCGAGCACCGCACGGGCACCCTCGACGTCGAGCCCGACCTCTCCGGCCAGGCGCAGCAGCACCGCGTGCGCGCCCGGGTTCTCGGCATGGGTGTGGTACGCGCCGAGCACGGCGTGCTTCAGCGCCCGCTGCTTTTCCACGCTTTCGAGCCCGGCCCAATACAGCAGGCGATGGGCGTCGAAGGTGTTCCAGATCCAGGAGCGCTCGCCGAACTCGAAGCCGACCGCGGCACCGCGCTCGCGCAGGACGGCGCGGGTCTGCGCCAGCTGCTCGGGCGGCCGGCCGTATTTCCGCGATATGTACTGGGCCGCGTCCTCGCCTTCCGGCGGCATCGACGGGTTGAGCTCGAACGGCTCGAAGTGCAGTTCCACCGGGATCGCGTCGCCGATGTTCTTCAGGGCCGCTTCGAGGGAATTCAGGCCGACGGCGCACCAGGGGCAGGCCACGTCGGAGACGAAATCGATGCGCATGATCGGGATCTGGGCGCAGCCGCCCGAAAGTCAAGGAGACCCTCGATTGTCGCCGTCCGCTGCCGGCCGGACCCGTGACCGCCTAAGGTCATTCGCCCCGGCGGGAGCGGCACCGGACCCGGTCCCTAGAATGCTCCGCTCCCTTCCCCAGAACCCTTCCTCCGCATGTCCTCCGGCGTCATCCGCATTCGCGGCGCGCGACAGCACAACCTCAAGAACCTCGATCTCGACATCCGCACCGGGGAGATGACGGTCGTGACCGGGCCGAGCGGCTCGGGCAAGTCGAGCCTGGTGTTCGACACGCTGTACGCCGAGGGACAACGTCGCTACGTCGAGACTTTCAGCGCCTACGCGCGCCAGTTCCTCGAGCGCATGGACCGGCCGGCGGTCGACAAGGTCGAGGGCGTGCCGCCGGCGATCGCCATCGACCAGACCAACCCGGTGCGCAGCTCGCGCTCGACGGTCGGGACGATGACCGAGCTGAACGACCACCTGAAGCTGCTGTTCGCGCGCGCTTCCGAGCTGTTCGACAAGGAGACGGCGCAGCGGGTGCGCCACGACTCGCCGGAGACGATCTACGCCGAGCTGCGCCAGCGCGCCGCCGCGCCCGAAGGCGGCGAGGAGCCGCGCCTGGTCGTCACCTTCCCGGTGGAGCTGCCGGCGTCGACGACGGCGGCCGAGATCGAGCAATGGCTCTCGGCGAGCGGCTTCACCCGGGTCCATGCCGAGCGCGAGGTCGCCTCGCCCACCGGACCGCGGAAGATGCTCGACGTGGTCGCCGATCGCTTCCGTGTCGGCACCACCGAGAAGGCGCGGGCGATCGAGGCGATCGAGGTCGCGCTCAAGCGCGGCAGCGGCCGGGTCAACGTCTACGCGGCGATGCCCGAGGGCGAGCAGCTCTGGCGCTTCTCGACCGGCCTGCACTGCCCCGACAGCGACCTGCGCTACGCCGAGCCGCAGCCGGCGCTGTTCTCTTTCAACTCGGCCTACGGCGCCTGCGAGACCTGCCGCGGATTCGGCCGGGTGATCGGCGTCGATTTCGGGCTCGTCATCCCCGACCACCGCAAGACCCTGCGCAACGGCGCGATCAAGACGATCCAGACTCCCGCCTGGACCGAGATCCAGGAAGACCTGCTCAAGTACGCCGGCGAGGCCGGCATCCCCCGCGACACCGCCTGGTCGCAGCTCACCGAGGCGCAGCGCGACTGGGTGATCGAGGGCTCGCCCAACTGGAAGGGCAAGTGGAACCAGCAGTGGTACGGCATCCGCCGCTTCTTCGGCTACCTCGAGTCGAAGGCGTACAAGATGCACATCCGCGTGCTGCTGTCGAAGTACCGCAGCTACACGCCGTGCCCGGCCTGCGGCGGCGCCCGGCTGAAGCTGGAAGCGCTGCTCTGGCGCCTCGGCTCGAAGGACGACGCCGATGCGGTGCTGGCGCCGGCCAAGCGCTTCATGCCGGTGGGCACTGGCTGGCGCCGCGAGCAGCTCGAGGCCTTGCCGGGCCTGACGGTGCACGATCTGATGCTGCTGCCGATCGACCGGCTCAGGGTGTTCTTCGATCGGGTCTTTGCGGCGGGCGGAGAAGGGGATGAACCTTCGCCTGCCTCGCAGGGGCCGCAAGGCGAAATCCTGCACCACCTGCACGACGAGATTCGTACAAGGCTTCGCTATCTCTGCGACGTCGGCATCGGCTACCTGACGCTCGACCGGCAGAGCCGCACGCTGTCGGGCGGCGAGGTCCAGCGCATCAACCTGACGACCGCGCTCGGCACCTCGCTGGTCAACACCCTGTTCGTGCTCGACGAGCCGTCGATCGGCCTGCATCCGCGCGACATGAACCGGATCGTGCTGGCGATGCATCGCCTGCGCGACGCCGGCAACACCCTGGTGGTGGTCGAGCACGACCCGGCGGTGATGCTTGCCGCCGACCGGCTGATCGACATGGGCCCCGGCCCGGGCGAGCGCGGCGGCGCGATCGTCTTCGACGGCACGCCCGAGGCGGTGAAGAGCGCCGACACCCTGACCGGCGCCTACCTCGGCGCCCGCAAGCAGGTCGGCATGGGCCTGAAGCGCCTGGTCGGCGATTCGACCCCGCGCCTCGTTCTCGAGGGCGCGCGCGACCACAACCTGAAGGGCATCACGGTCGAGTTCCCGCTGCTGCACCTGGTGTGCGTGACCGGCGTCTCGGGCTCGGGCAAGAGCACGCTGGTCCAGGACATCCTGGCGCCGGCCCTGGCGCGGCACTTCGGCAAGGCGACCGAGACACCGGGCGCGCACGAGGCGCTGCACGGCGCCGACTGGCTGGGCGACACGGTGTTCGTCGACCAGAGCCCGATCGGCAAGACCGCGCGCTCGAATCCGGCGAGCTACGTCGGCGCGTTCGACGAGATCAGGAAGCTCTTCGCCCTCGAGCCGCTGGCGGTGCAGCGCAGCTACGGCGCCGGCATGTTCAGCTTCAACGCCGGCAACGGCCGCTGCGCGACTTGCGGTGGCTCGGGCTTCGAGCACGTCGAGATGCAGTTCCTCAGCGACGTATACCTGCGCTGCCCGGACTGCAACGGCCGGCGCTTTCGCGCCGAGATTCTCGACGTGACGATCGAGCGGAGGCTACCCGGCGACGTCTCGCGAAGCCTGAGCGTCGCCGACGTCCTCGAGCTCACCGTCGCCGAGGCGGTGCAGCTGTTCCGCGACGACCGCGAGGTGGTGCGGCGGCTGCAGCCGATCGTCGACGTCGGCCTCGAGTACGTGAAGCTCGGCCAGCCGGTGCCGACCCTGTCCGGCGGCGAGGCGCAGCGCCTCAAGCTCGCCGGCTTCCTCGCCGAGGCGGCGCAGAACTCGAGCGCCAGCCGGCAGGCGCTGGCCCGGCGCGGCACGCTCTTCATGTTCGACGAGCCGACCACCGGGCTGCACTTCGACGACATCGCCAAGCTGATGCGCTCGTTCAGGAAGCTCCTGGAGGCCGGTCACTCGATCGTCGTCATCGAGCACAACCTCGACGTCATCCGCGCCTCCGACTGGCTGATCGACCTCGGCCCGGAGGGCGGCGAGGCCGGCGGCGAGCTGGTCGCCTGCGGCACGCCGGAGGACGTGAAGCGACACGGCACGTCGCACACCGCCAAGGCGCTGCGCGACTACGACGTCGCCCTCGGCTTCGAGGGCCATGCGGTCGAGGAAGGGCGGCCGCTGCAGCTCATGCTCAAGCCGGTGCGCGAGCGCCGCGCCGAGGACGAGAACATCCGCATCGTCAACGGCCGCGAGCACAACCTGAAGTCGATCGACGTCTCCATTCCGCGCGGCAAGTTCAGCGTCATCACCGGCGTCTC
>DATCGH010000360.1:0-2231 GCA_036509055.1 Caldimonas sp. | reverse complement strand
CCTGCCGCAGGTGCACGTGCTGCTGCAGCAGGTGGTGCCGAACCTGCACCAGCAGGTGGTCGCCTTCCACCTCGTCTTCAACCTCGTGCTGGCGGCGCTCTTCATCGGCTTCACCGGTCTCGTCGGCCGCACCGTCGACCGGTGGCTCCGCGAGCCGGCGTCGAGCGCGACCGAGCGCCCCCGCCACCTCGACCCGCTCGCGCTCTCGATGCCTTCGCTCGCGATCTCGTGCGCGGCGCGCGAGGCGCTGCACCAGGCCGACATCGTCGAGACGATGCTGCGCGGCATCGTCCCGGTGATCCGCAACAACGACCTGCACCTGTCGGAGGAGCTGCGCCGGCTCGACGACACCGTCGACGAGCTCTACTCGGCGATCAAGTTCTACCTGACGCAGATCTCGGGCGAGGCGCTCTCCAAGGAGGAGAGCCGGCGCTGGACCGACATCGTCTCGTTCACGATCAACATGGAGCAGATCGGCGACATCATCGAGCGCGTCCTCCAGGACATCGAGGACAAGCTGGTGAAGAAGTCGCGCAGCTTCTCCGAGGCCGGCATGGGCGAGATCGTCCACCTGCACGAGCGCCTGCTCGCCAACCTGCGCCTGGCGATGAGCGTGTTCCTCGACGGCCATGTCCGCGACGCCAAGCGGCTGCTCGAGGAGAAGGCGCACTTCCGCGACCTCGAGCACGAGTACGCCGCCAACCACATCGCTCGCCTCCGCGACAACACCACCCAGAGCATCGAGACCAGCTCGCTGCACCTCGACCTGATCAGCGACCTGAAGCGGATCAACTCGCACATCTGCGGCGTCGCCTATCCCATCCTCGAATCGGCCGTGGCGCTGACGGCGACGCGCATTCGCCAGTCGCAATTCGCGGCGCTCTCGGCGGCCGAGGAAACCCCCCGAGCGAACTGAGGCACACCATGCTGACCCTGGAAGACATCGAGCTGCTCTTCGCCCGCCACGGCAGCGCCCAGTACAGCGGCGAGCCGGTGACGCAGATCGAGCACGCGCTGCAGACCGCCTACCTGGCCGAGCAGAGCGAGGCGAGCGACGAGCTCGTCACCGCCTGCCTGCTGCACGACCTCGGCCACCTTCTCAACGAGCAGGGCGAGACGCCGACCTTGCGCGGCATCGACGATACCCACCAGTACTTCGCGCTGCCCTTCCTGCGCGGCCTGTTCCCCGACGCGGTGCTCGACGCCATCAAGCTGCACGTCGACGCCAAGCGCTACCTCTGCCGCGCCAGCGATGGCTACTGGGCCAAGCTCTCCGACGACTCGAAGCGCAGCCTCGAGCTGCAGGGCGGCGTGTTCGCGCCGAGCGAGGCCGCCGCCTTCCTGCTCCAGCCGGGCGCCCGCGACGCGGTGATGCTGCGCCAGTGGGACGACCTCGCCAAGCAGGCCGACTGGCAGACGCCTTCCCTCGCCCACTTCATGGGCCGCGCGGCCCGCTGCACCCTCCGCGCCATGGCGTGACCTGGACGATCGTCGGCGCGGTGCTGTTCGCGGCGCTGCTCCACGCCTCATGGAACGCGCTGATCAAGTCGGGCAAGGACAAGGCGCTGGACACGGCGCTGATCCACATCCTCGGCTGCGGCGTCGGCGTCGTCCTGGTGGCGCTGTTCGGGCTGCCGCGGCGCGAGGCCTGGCCCTGGCTCGCAGCCTCGATGACGATCCACATCGGCTACTACATCACCCTGGTCGGCGCCTATCGCCACGGCGAGCTCGGCTTTTCCTATCCGATCATGCGCGGCACGGCGCCGCTGCTCGTGGCGATGCTGAGCGGCCAGTTGATCGGCGAGCGTCTCTCGCTCACCGCCTGGCTCGGCGTCGCCGGCATCAGCGGCGGCGTGCTCCTGATCGGATTGACCCGCTCCCACGTCCATGGCGGCTCGCGCCGTCACGCCCTCGGCTACGCCCTCGCCAACGCCGCCATCATCGCCGCCTACACCCTGGTCGACGGCATGGGCGTGCGCGCATCGGGCAATGCGCTGCAATACGTGTCCCTGCTCTTCATGCTCGACGGCCTGCCCTATTTCACGATCGTCATGTGGCAGCGGCGAGCCGCCCTCGCCGACTCGATCGCCTTCATGAAGCAGCGCTGGCCGGTCGCCCTCGTCGGCTCCAGCGCCTCCCTCGGCGCCTACGCGATCGCCCTCTGGGCCATGACCAAGGCCCCGGTCGCCTCGGTGGCGGCGCTGCGCGAAACCTCGGTCCTGTTCGCGACC
>DATCGH010000359.1:0-3404 GCA_036509055.1 Caldimonas sp. | reverse complement strand
AGCAGCTGGCTCGCGATCAGGCCGCCGATGATCGCCACGCCGAGCGGCCGGCGCAGCTCGGCGCCCTCGCCGAAGCCGATCGCCAGCGGCAGCGCGCCGAGCGCCGCCGCCAGGGTCGTCATCAGGATCGGCCGGAAGCGCAGCAGGCAGGCCTCGCGCACCGCCGCCACGGCCGAGAGGCCGCGCGTGCGCTCGGCCTCGAGCGCGAAGTCGATGATCAGGATCGCGTTCTTCTTGACGATGCCGAGCAGCAGGAAGACGCCGATGAGGGCGATGATCGAGAACTCCAGCCTGAGCAGCAGCAGCGCCAGCACCGCGCCCACGCCCGCCGAAGGCAGGGTCGAGAGCACCGTGACCGGATGCACCAGGCTCTCGTAGAGGATGCCGAGGACGATGTAGATCACGGCGATGGCGGTGAGGATCAGCAGCGTCTGCTGCCCCTCGGACTGCTGCGCCGCCAGCGCCGTGCCCTGGAAGGAGCCGCGCACCGTCACCGGCATGCCGATGTCGGCCTCGGCCTGCTTGATCGCCGCGGTCGCGTCGGCCAGGGTCCGGTCCTCGGTCAGGTTGAAGGAAATCGTCGTCGCCAGCTCGCCGTCCTGGTGGCTGATCGAAGTCGGCGTCGCCCGCTCGACGAAGCGCGCGACCGCGGCCAGCGGCACCATCGGCGTGACGGTGTTGCTCAGGGCGTTGCCGGTCGAGGAGTCGCGCGCCCCCGGATTGGCTGGGACGGTGGACGGCGTGCCGCTGGCGGCGGCCGCGGCGGCGGCGGCGGCGGCGGTCGCGACCGTGACGCTGGCGGAAGTGCCGCTGGTCACGCCCTTGGCCGGCACGTACAGGTCGGCGAGCGCATTCGGCCCCTGGGTGTAGCGCGGATGCCATTCCATGATCACGTGGTACTGGTTCAGCTCGCCGTAGATCGTCGCCACCTGGCGCTGGCCGAAGGCGTTGTAGAGGGCCGAGTCGATCCCCGCCGAGCTGAGGCCGAGGCGCGAGGCGCTGTCGCGATCGACCTCGACCCGAGTCTCGACGCCGTTGTCCTGCTGGTCGGTGTCGACGTCGGTCATCGCCTCGACCTGCTTCATCTCCTCCGCCAGCCGCGTCGCCCAGAGGCGCAGCGCCGGCAGGCTGTCGCTCTTCAGCGTGTACTGGTAGGTGGAGTTGCTCTGCCGGCCGCCGGCGCGCACGTCCTGCACCGGGCTGAGGAAGATCTGCAGGCCGGTCACCTGCGCGAGCTGCGGCCTGAGGCGGGCGATCACCGCCTGGCCGCTCTCGCTGCGCTCGGACACCGGCTTGAGGGTGACGAACATGAAGCCGCCGCCCGCCCGGCCGCCGCCGGTGAAGCCGACGACGGTGGCGACCGCCGGGTCGCGATGGATGAGGCCGACCACCTGCTTGAGCTTCTCGCCCATCGCCTGCGACGAGATGCTCTGGTCGGCGCGCAGCCCGCCCTGGAGCTGGCCGGTGTCCTGTTGCGGGAAGAAGCCCTTGGGCGCGGCGCTGAACAGGTAGACGTTGAGGCCGATGACGCAGGCGAGGATGAAGAGCACCAGCCAGAGGCTCGCCAAGGCCCAGTCGAGGCTCGCCTCGTACCAGGAGAGCACCCGGGCGAAACCGGCCTCGGCCCAGCGCGAAATGGTGCCCCCACGCTTCGCTGCCCCGCGAGGAGGCTCCCCGGACTTGAGCAGCCAGGCGCACATCATCGGCGTGGTCGTCAGCGAGATGACGAGCGAGATCAGCACCGCGGCCGACAGCGTGATCGCGAACTCGCGGAACAGCCGCCCCGCCTGGCCCTGCATGAAGAGCAGCGGGATGAACACCGCGACCAGCGAGACGCTGATCGAGAGCACGGTGAAGCCCACCTCCTTCGCGCCGAGCAGCGCCGCCTTCATCCGGTCCATGCCGGCCTCGATGTGCCGGGTGGTGTTCTCCAGCACGACGATGGCGTCGTCGACGACGAAGCCGGTGGCGACGGTCAGGGCCATCAGGCTCAGGTTGTTGAGCGAGAAGCCGAGCAGGTACATGACCGCGAACGTGCCGAGCAGCGACACGACGGTCGCCACCGCCGGCACGATGGTCGCGCGCAGGGTGCGCAGGAACACGCTCACCACCAGCACCACCAGGGCGATCGAGATCAGCAGCGTCATCTCGATCTCGTGCAGCGAGGCGCGGATCGAGTTGGTGCGGTCGGTGGCGACCTCGAGGTCGACCGCGGCCGGCAGCTGGGCGCGCAGCTCCGGCAGGAGCGCGCGCACGCCGTCGACGGTCTTGATCACGTTGGCCCCGGGCTGGCGGGTCACCAGCACGATCACCGCCGGCTTGCCGTTGAAGAGCCCGAGGGTGCGGTTGTTCTCGACGTCGTCGCTCACCTCGGCCACATCGGAAAGCCGCACCGCCGCGCCGTTGCGCCAGGCGACGACCATGGGCGCGTAGTCGGCGGCGCGCCGCGCGGGCGTCTGGGTGTAGATCTGCAGCCGCCGGCCGCCGCTCTCGACCGCGCCCTTGGGCCGGTTGGCGTTCGAGTCCTGGATGGCGGCGCGCACGTCCTCGCCGCTGATGCCGTAGCGGTTGAGGGCGAACGGCAGCAGCTCGACCCGCACCGCCGGCAGGGTGCTGCCGCCGATCTCGACGTCGCCGACGCCCTCGACCTGCGCCAGCCGCTGGCTGACGAGGTTCGAGACGGTGTCGTAGATCTGTCCCGGCGTCAGCGTCTGCGAGGTCAGCGCCAGGATGATCACCGGCGCGTCGGACGGGTTGGCCTTGCGGTAGGTGGGGTTCGAGCGCAAGGTCGCCGGCAGGTCGACGCGCGAAGCGTTGATCGCCGCCTGCACCTCGCGCGCCGCGCCGTCGATGTCGCGCGAGAGGTCGAACTGCAGGCTGATCCGGGCGCTGCCGACCTGGCTCGACGAGGTCATCTCGTTGACGCCGGAGATGGTGCCGAGACGCCGCTCGAGCGGCGTCGCCACGCTCGTGGCCATCGTGTCGGGGCTGGCCCCGGGGAGCTGGGCGCTGACCGAGATCGTCGGGTAGTCGACCTGCGGCAGGGGCGAGACCGGCAGCACGAAGAACGCACCGATGCCGGCGAGGGCGACGCCGATCGTCAGCAGGACGGTGGCGATGGGGCGGCGGACGAAAGGGGCCGAGAGGTTCACTGTTGCGCCCCTCTTGCGCTCGTGTCCGTACCGTCGAAGCGAGGCAGGTCGGCCTCGGGCACGGGGCGGCCCCCTCCGCTCATGTCCCCCGAAGGCCGCCTGCGGCGGCCTTCTCCTCCTAATACTTCGCTGCGGGGGCCGCCCCATGCCCGAGGCCTTCGGGCGCCGGGTCGCCGAAGCGGCACGTCGGTGGCGGAATCGGGACGGTGGGGCGCTCTGCGTAGCGAAGTATTAGCAGGAGAGCCGCGGCGA
>DATCGH010000358.1:0-2271 GCA_036509055.1 Caldimonas sp. | reverse complement strand
CCGGCGGTCTCGTTCGTCAGCCCCGAGGAGAAGGGCCTGCTCTTCGGCACCTCGCAGTTCCAGGATTTCGCATGAGCACGATGCCGGGCCGTCCCAAGTCGTGCTCAGCCCCCCCGGGGGGCAGCGCCGCGGCGGCAGCCGAAAGCGTGGGGGCACGATGAGCACGCCGAGCACGGCAGGAAGAATTCTCGCGGTGACCAGCGGCAAGGGCGGAGTCGGCAAGACCTTCATCTCGGCCAACCTCGCCGCAGCGCTCGCCGAGCGGGGCGAGCGCGTGCTGGTGCTCGACGCCGACCTGGGACTCGCCAACCTCGACGTCGTCCTCAACCTCTCGCCCACGGTGACGCTGCACGACGTGTTCACCGGCAAGGCGACGCTCGAGCAGGCGATCGTGCTCGCGCCTGGTGGCTTCTCGGTGCTGCTCGCCGGCTCCGGGCTGGTCGAGTACTCCCGGCTTACGCCGCAGGTGCGCGACCAGCTCGCCGAGGTCATCCTCCAGCTCACGCCGCGCTTCGACCGGATCTTGCTCGACACCGGCGCCGGCATTTCCGACGTGGTGCTGCATGCGGTCTCGCTCGCCGACGAGGTGCTGGTCATCGTCACGCCCGAGCCGACCTCGATGACCGACGCCTACGCAATGATCAAGGTGCTGGCGACGCTGCAGAAGCGCCGTCACATCCGCCTGATCGTCAACCAGGTCAGCGCCGTCGGCGAAGGGCGGACGATCCGCAACCAGCTGCAGCTCGTGGTCGACCGGTTCGTCGCGCCGCAGCTCAAGGCCGAAGGCGATCCGGTGCCGCTGATGCTCGAGCTCGCCGGCGAGATTCCGATCGACCCGTTGGTGCGCGAAGCGGTCAGCAAGCGCAGCCTCCTGCTCGCGATCGCGCCGGGTGCGCCGGCGGCGAGGGCGATCAACGCCGCCGCGGCGCGGATGGCCGGCTGAGGTCGGCGGCGCTCAGCCGCCGGGCTTGAGCAGGACGATCAGGGCGCCGTGGCCGCCGTCGGCGGCGCGGGCGTAGGTGAAGGCGAGCACCTCGCTCCTCTGCACCAGCCACGACTTCACCTTGCCCTTGAGCACGGGCTCCCGACCCGGCGAGCCGTGGCCCTTGCCGTGGACCACGCGCACGCAGCGCTTGCCGCTGCGCGTCGCCTCGTGCAGGAAGGCGGAGAGGCGCTCGCGCGCCTCGTCGCGGCGCAGCCCGTGCAGGTCGATCTCCCCCTGCAGCACCCAGACGCCGCGACGGAGCTTTCGCACCACGTCGATGCCGACGCCGCGGCGGCGAAACGACAGCGCGTCGTCGGTATCGAGCAGCGACTCGGCGTCGAAGCCGTCGGAGATCGCCTCGACCAGCACCGCCCTGTCATCGCGCTCGCGCTGGCGCGCCCGCGGCGCCGGTCGCGGCCGTTCCGGCGCGGCATGGCCGGCGCGGCGCAGCGGCACGACCTGGCCGACGGCGTGGGCGAAAAGGTTGCGCTCGCGGCGCTCGGCGGCGGCCTGCTCGCGCTCGGCCGCGAGCCGGGCCTCGGCGGCGCGGCGTTGCTCGACCAGGGCGGCGCGGATCAGCGCCAGCTCCTCGAGCGAGCCGGCCTTGACCCGCGGCTTGGGCGTCGCCTTCACAGCAGCCCCCGCTCGGCGAAGGAGACCACGTGGCCCTGGCCGACGACCAGGTGGTCGAGCACGCGCACGTCGACCAGCGCGAGCGCGCTCTTCAGCGTCTGCGTCAGGAACTCGTCGGCGCGCGACGGCTCGGCCGCGCCCGAGGGATGGTTGTGCGCCAGGATCACCGCCGCGGCGCCGAGCTCGAGCGCGCGCTTGACGATCTCGCGCGGGTAGACCGAGGTCTGTGTCAGCGTGCCGCGAAACATCTCCTCGAGCAGGATCAGCCGGCTCTGGGCGTCGAGAAAGAGCACCGCGAAGACCTCGTGCGCCCGGCCGCCGAGCTGCAGCGAGAGGTAGTCCTTCACCTTGCCGGGCGCATCGAACACCGGTCGGGCAGCGAGCTCGCCGGCGACCGAGCGGCGCGCCAGCTCGAGCACCGCGGCGACCTCGGCCCGCTTGGCGCTGCCGCCCAGGCCCTTGACCCGCTTCAGCTCGTCGGGCCCGGCGCGCAGCAGGCCGCTCAGGCCGCCGAAGGCGTCGAGCAGGTTCTGCGCGAGCTGCAGCACCGAGGTGCCGGGCAGGCCGGTGCGCAGCAAGAGGGCGATCAGCTCGGCATCGGCGAGCGCGGCGGGTCCCAGGGCGAGCAGCTTCTCGCGCGGGCGGGCCGAGGC
>DATCGH010000357.1:0-4695 GCA_036509055.1 Caldimonas sp. | reverse complement strand
CATCGTCGCGGATCGCCCCCTCGAAGAGATTCACGGAGCCGACGAACTGCGCGACGAAGCGGTTGGCGGGCTCGTCGAACAGCTCGAGCGGCGTGCCGACCTGCTGGATCACGCCATGGTCCATCACCGCGATCCGGTCGCAGATCGTCATCGCCTCTTCCTGGTCGTGGGTGACGAAGATCGTCGTCAGCCCGAGGCGCCGGTGCAGGGCGAGCAGCTCCTGGCGCATCTGCAGGCGCAGCCGGGCATCGAGGTTGGAGAGCGGCTCGTCGAGCAGCAGCACCTGCGGCTCGATCGCCAGCGTCCGGGCGAGCGCGACCCGCTGCTGCTGACCGCCCGAAAGCTGGCCCGGCCGGCGGTCGCCATAGCCGGCGAGGCCGACCAGTTCGAGCGCGGCCTCGGTGCGGCGCCGGATCTCGTCGCGCGGCAGGCGGCGCTCCTCGAGGCCGAAGGCGACGTTGCGTGCCACCGTCATGTGCGGCCAGAGGGCGTAGTTCTGGAACACCATGCCGACGTTGCGCTTCCACGGCACGATCCCGGTGACGTCCTTGCCGCCGACGAGGAGCTCTCCGGCCTGGTGCCGATTGAAGCCGGCGATCAGGCGCAGCAGCGTCGACTTGCCCGAGCCCGAGGGGCCGAGGATGGCGAAGAACTCGCCCGGCTCGATCGCGAGCGTGATGTCGCGCAGCACCGGCGTCGTGCCGTACGCGAGCTGGATGTTGCGGGCTTCGACGCGGACGGCTTGCATGCGGACCTCAGGCGATCGGGCGGGCCAGGGGAGCGGAGCGGCGCTCGAGCAGCCAGTGCGAAGCATAGGTGCCGACGCCGACGATCACGACCGCGATCACGCCCAGCGCCGCCCCCGGGCCGCGGCCGGCGATGCTCTGCATGTAGAGGTAGATGCCGTACGACATCGGCGCCTGGCTCGCCGACGACGAGAGCACGATCGTCGCCGAGAGCTCGACCGCGGCGGTGATGAAGCTGGTGACGAAGCCGGCGAGGATGCCGCCGGCCATCAGCGGCACGACGATCCGCCTCACGGTGCGCGCCTTCGAGGCGCCGAGGTTCTCGGCCGCCTCCTCGAGCGAGACGTGGAGCTGCGCCAGCACCGCCATGCAGGAGCGCAGGGCATAAGGCAGGCGCCGGACCGCGTACGCCATCACCAGGGCGAGGGCGCTGGCGGTGAACGCGGTCTGCAGGAACGGCAGCTCCAGGCCGCGGAAGGCGCGCAGGTAGCCGATCGCCAGCACCACGCCGGGAATGGCGAGCGCCGACGAGGCGGCGAGGTCGAGCAGCTGACGCCCGGGCAGCCGCGTGCGCAGGATCAGGTAGGCGATCGCGGCCCCGAGGACGACGTCGATCAGCGCCGCCGCGCCGCAGTAGACCAGGGTGTTGACGATCATCCCCTTCGACTGCGCGAACACCGTCGCGTAGTGGGCGAGGGTGAAGCCCTCGGGCAGGACGCTGAAGCTCCAGACGCGCGAGAGCGACATCAGGAGGATGCCGAGGTGCGGCGAGAGCACCAGCAACAGCACCAGCCCCACCCAGCCGTAGGCGGCGACCTGCTGCCCGGGCGAGAGCTCGCGCCGCTGCAGCGACGTGCCGCCGCGCTGCAGCGTGGCGAAGTCGCGGCCCTTGAGGAGGCGCGCCGAGGCCCAGAGCGCGGCGACCGAGAAGGTGACCATGACGACGCTGATCACGTAGCCGATCGGGTCCTCGATGCCTACCGAGGTGATGCGGAGATAGGCCTGCGGCGCGAGCATGTTGGTCGTGCCGAGGACGAGCGGCGTGCCGAGGTCGTCGAACACCTTGACGAAGACCAGCGACGCGCCGGCGACGTAGCCGGGCAGGGCGAGGGGAAAGATGATCCGCCGGAACAGCCGCCAGCCGGAGGCGCCGAGGTTCTGCGCCGATTCCTCCATCGCGCCGTCGATGTTGCGCAGCGAGACGACGAGATTGAGCAGGATGAACGGGAAGTAATGCAGGCTCTCGACGAAGATCACGCCGTTGAGCCCGTCCATGAACGGGATCGCGAAGCCGAAGGCGTCGTTCAGCAGCAGGTTGACCGAGCCCGAGCGGCCGAACAGGAGCTGCATCGCCACCGCGCCGACGAAGGGCGGCATGATCAGGGGCAGCACGCCGAGCGTCTGGATCAGGAGCGCGCCGCGGAAGCGGAAGCGCACCGTGAAATAGGCCAGCGGCACCGCGATCAGCGAGGCGAACACGACCGAGAGGCCGGCGACCCAGAGGCTGTTCCAGAACGACTCGCGCATCAGCGAGATCTGCAGGAAGCTCTCGAAGTGCGCCAGCGTGAAGCCACCGGCGCCGCTGGCGAACGCCGCGTGGAACACGCTCGCGACCGGCGCGGCGAGAAACACCGCGAGGAAGGCCGCGATCGCCAGCGCGACCGCGACGAGGATCATTTCGCGGCGTTGGCGAGCTCGACGGCGCGGGCGTAGTTGGCCTTTGCCTTGCTGCTCCACTCCTCCTCGATCTGCGTCTTCCGGCGCAGCGCGGCGTCGTCGCCCTTCTTCGCCTTGAAGACGGCGAGCAGCTCCTTGTCCTTGGCCTGCTCGGCGCTCACCGGCGAGGTCCAGGCGAGCTTCTTCGCTTCCTCGAGCTGCGGGCTGGCGCGGCCGGCGAGGCGTTTCTCGGCGTCCTGGATCGCCTTGGTCGCCGCCTGCAGCTCCTTGTGGCGGAAGGTGATCACCTGGTCGAACAGCGACGAGACCACGTAGTAACGCGACTCGGAGAGGGCGCTGTCGAAGTTGACCTTCGCCTGGATCGTGCCGCCGAACGGATTCGGGTAGCCGGCCGGCGCCTTCGCGTAGGTGGCCGGCAGGACCGGCAGACGCGAGATCTTCGGATCGAGCAGCAGCTGCTGGCCTTCCTCCGAGAGCGTGTACTGCATGAAGCGCTTCGCCCCCTCGGGGCTCTTCGAGCCGGCGACCGCGGCGATGTTGGCCGGCACGATCGCGGTCACGCTCGGGTAGACGAATTCGACCGGAAAGCCCGAGGCCTTGGCGGCGAGGCCGAAGAAGTCGATCACCAGGCCGATGCCGTACTGACCGTTCTGCACGCCGTCGGGAACGCCGAAGCTGCGCTCGGTGACCGCGGCGCAGTTGCCCGAGATCTGCAGGATCTGGTTCCAGCCCTTGTCCCAGCCCTCGCCTTGCAGGATGGTCTCGAACGTGAGATGGGTGGTGCCCGAGCGCGAGGGCGCCGAGGTCGCGAGGTGGCCGAAGTAGACCGGCTTCACCAGGTCGGCCCACTCCTTGGGCGCCGGCAGCTTGTGCGCCTGCAGGTAGCGGGTGTTCCACATCAGGCCGTAGCCGGCGAGCGCCTGGCCGCGGTACAGACCCTCGGGGTCGTTGATCGGGTAGCTGCCGATCTTGTCCGGGATGCCTTTGGTCGGCACGTCGACCTTCTCGAGCAGCTTCGCCGAGGAGAGGACCTCGAACGCATCGGGCGCCGAGGCCCAGAAGATCTCGGCGCGGCTGCCGGCAGGCTGCTCGCGCACGTAGGCAATCCCGGCCGAGGTGCCCTTGTTCAGAATCTCGACCTTGTCGTTCGGATACTTCTTCTCGTAGGCCGCCTTGTAGGCGTTGGTCAGTTCGCTCGGGAACGAGGTGACGACGGTGATCGTGTCGGCGAGGACCGGCCGGGATACGATGCCGAGAGCCAGCGCGGCGACGAGCCACTTCAGATGCATGGAGTCTCCTCTGGGGGGCGAGCAGGCGCCCGTTTCGTTTGCGACGCCGATTCTCATGCATCCCATTCGCGCCGTTCTTTTCGACCTCGATGGCACGCTCGCCGATACCGCCGGCGAGATCGCGCTTGCGCTGGAGCGCACCTTCGCCGGCCTCGGCCTGCCGGCATTGCCCGACGCCGAGGTGCGCGCGCTGATCGGCCGCGGCATCGCCTCGCTGGTCGAGCGCGCCCTGCAGCGCCTGGGCGCCACGGTCGACGCGGCCGATGCGATCGAGCGCTTCGAGGCGGCGTACGCGCAGACCGTCGGCACGTCGGCGCTGCTCTATCCGACCGTCGGCGAGGGGCTGGCCCGGCTCGCCGCCGCAGGCGTGCCGCTCGGCGTCGTCACCAACAAGTCGCGCGCCTTCACGCTGCGCCTGCTCGACCGGCTGGCGGTCGAGCACCGCTTTGCCGCGGTCGTCGCCGGCGACGACGGCTGGCCGAGGAAGCCCGCCGCCGACATGATGCTCGGCGCCTGCGCGAAGCTCGCCACCGCACCGGCAGCGACGCTGATGCTCGGCGACTCCGCCAACGACGTGCTCGCCGCCCGTGCTGCCGGCTGCCCCGTCTGGTGCGTGCCCTATGGCTACAACGAGGGCCGGCCGGTCGAGACGCTGGGCGCCGACCGGATCGTCGCCGACGTTGCCGAGGCGGTGGACCGGCTGCTCGGGGTGAACCCGGTCGACCGCTCGACGTGACCTGTCGTTAGGGAAAAACGCGAACGGGACGGGGCCGAATTCCCGGTACCTTCGCGGATCAGTTTTTTTGCCTTCTTCTCCGGAGAACTCCACCATGAAACGCCGCTCGCTTCTGCAGGGCGCCGCCGCCGCGGCCCTCGGTGTGCCCGCGCTCTCGGGCCTCGCCCAGCAGTCGGTCACGCTCAAGTTCCACACCTTCATGGCGCCGCAGTCCAACGTCTGGCTGACGATGCACAAGCCGTGGATG
>DATCGH010000356.1:0-4227 GCA_036509055.1 Caldimonas sp. | reverse complement strand
CCTGCTTCTACAGCGGCAAGCTCAAGCCCTGGCACCGCGCGGTGGAGTGGCTGAGCAAACTGAGCGTCTGAGGAGACGACGATGTCCATCTTCAAGACCGTCGAACTGCCGTGCCCGACCTGCGCAACGCGCGTCTCGTTCGAGCTCGTGCACAGCGTCAACGCGGACCGCCGGCCCGACCTGCGTCAGGCCGTCCTCGATCGCAGCTTCCAGCGCGAGCAGTGCCCGGCCTGCGGGCTCGCGTTCCGCGTCGAGCCCGAATTCACCTACATCGACGTCGGCCGCGGCCAGTTCATCACCGTCTGGCCGCTGTCCAAGCAGGGCGACTGGAAGGCGATCGAGCAGCAGAGCCAGGCCATGTTCGACAAGTCGTTCGGCAAGGGCGCGACGCCCGAGGCGCGCAAGATCGGCGACAAGCTCGCGCTGCGGGTGGTGTTTGGTTGGGAGGCGCTGAACGAGAAGCTGATTGCGGCCGAGCATGGCGTCGACGATCGTGCGCTCGAGCTTGTCAAGGTCGGCGCGATGCGCAATGCCGACAGCATCCCGGTCGGCCCGGGGTTCGAGCTGCGCCTGGTCAGCGTGCGCGGCGACGCGCTGAATCTCTGCTGGATCGAGCACCCGGCCGCCGAACTCACGCACGTGCTCGGCGTGCCGCGCGCGGCGGTGGCGGAGATCCTGGCCGAACCGGGGCCCTGGCAGGAGCTGCGCGACGAGATCGCGGCCGGGTCGTACGTCGACTACCGGCGCGCGCTGATGCCGACGACCTAAGGCTAGGGGCACGCGAAAGCGCTTCGGCGCCGGACACTGCGGCTATGGGACTGCTCGAGAAGCTTGGCCTGACCGCGCCGCGGCCTCGCGTGGCGCAGGCCGACGTGGCGCCTGCCGCCGATGTCGCGCGGCTGCGCGGCGAGGTCGCGGCGCTGCTGCAGGGTTTGAAGGCGCACGCGCAGGCGGCGCGCGCAAGCGCACAGATCGCCACCGCCGAGGCCGCACTGCGCGATGCAGACCGTCTGGCGAAGGCGAACGATCCGGTCCATGCGTTGCAGCGCCTCGCGCAGGGGCGTCAGGCCTGCATCCAGGGCGCGGCGCTTGCCGATGCACACGCGGCGTATCTGCGACGCAAGGCGCAGGTGCAGGCACTCGTCGACGTGATGAAGAACGCCGGCATTGCCGCGCCCCAGCTCGAAAGCGATCGCCAGCGGGTGTTCGTCGCGGCCGACGCGCTCGCTGCGGCCAGCCCGCCGGACCACGTGAACGCGAATCGCCAGCTCGACCAGTTCGAGCAAGCCGCCACCGCCGCCATCGGGCGCTGGGGCTACGATCAGGTCGCCGGCACGCTAGAGGCGTTGCGCCGAGGCCCGGTCGGCACGTTCATGGCCGAGGATCTCAGGCAGCTCGACGCGTTGCGTGGGCAGGCGCAGACGGCGGCCCAGGCCCACGACTGGACGCGCCTCCTCTTCGTGAACCGGACGCTGCGTCGGCTCGCTGAAGCCGCCGACGACGTGGCACAGCGGCGCCAGGCGTACGAGAAGGTCCGCACGCCGGTGCAGGCCAAGCTCACCGGGCTGCGCCAGCAGAAATCTCCACCGCCCCAGTTGCCCGCGCTCGATGCGCAGCTGGCGCAGGCCGACGCGCTCGCGGCGCGCGAGGCGCGGCACTATGAACAGGGCACCGCGCTATTGCAGGCGTTGAATCAGCGCTGCGATACGCTGGTGCGCTTTGTGGTCGCGGCCAACGGACTCGCGACCGATCGCACCGCTGCCACCACCGAGCTCGCAGCGTTGCGCAAGCAGCCCAACGCCACGGCGCTTGCCGACACGTTGGCCGCGGCGGATGCGGCCCTACGGCGCGCCGACGAAGACGCGCAGGCTGCCACGGCGCTCGACGATCCACTGCCCGGCACCGAGGCCGCCCGCGCCGACGTCAAGCGCGTGCGCGAGGATCTCGCCGCAGCGAAAGCCGCAGCCGCGCAGCTCGGCCCGGCCGTCGCACTGCGGGCCACGGCGCAGCAGGCGACCACAGTGCCAGCGATCCGTGCCGAGGTCGCAAAGCTGCGCCGCGCCTTCGCGGCGGCGGCGAAGGGGCCCGACGCGGAACTGGCCAAGCTGCCGCTCGAAGTCGGCGAGGCCGCGCTTGCGCTCGCAGAATCGGAGCTGACGGCCAAGCGGACGCCGGCCGCGGCGCAGGCGCTGCAAGGCGCGGCCCAGCAGTTGCTGCGCGTGAAACTGCTGCAGGCCGATGCGCAGCGCCAAGACCACGCGCGCAAGGCGCTGCGCGCGCGGCTCGCCGCGTTGCACGCCCGACCGGACGCGAAGGCGATCGAGACGCGGCTGGCAGCGGTCGATGCCGCGCTCGCGCAATCGGAGTCGCCGAAGGACGAGGCCGAGGCCGCCGCGGCGCTGCACGCGGCCGAGGCGGCGCTGCAACAGGCCGACCGAGACGCCACG
The DNA here is from genome assembly GCA_036509055.1 of Caldimonas sp. Taxonomy (GTDB): domain Bacteria; phylum Pseudomonadota; class Gammaproteobacteria; order Burkholderiales; family Burkholderiaceae_C; genus Schlegelella_A. The sequence goes on along the minus strand of DATCGH010000356.1, from coordinate 1,780 downwards.
GCGCGCTCGGCGTTCGACACGCGGGTCGATGGACTCGAACGCGAAGCCCGTCAGCTGACCGATGGCCTCGGGGTTGATTTCGAGAAGGCGATCGCGGCCGCACGCCGCCATGCCGACGCGCTGCGCTTCGATGCGGCGACGAAGTCGCTCGACAAGGCGGAGATGCTGTGGGAGCGCGTGCGCATCGGGCTGCTCGCGCAGTTGCGGCCGACCGATCCGCAGGTGCTCGCGGGCGTGAAGCGGCTCGTTCAACTGGGCGACGCCGAGAGCGTCGATGCGGTCGTCAAGCACCTGCCGGACAACACGCCCGACGCGGTCATCGCACAGATCGCCCAGGCGCGCTTCGGCGTGCTGTTCGAACTGCACGGACCGCAGGCGACCGCCGGGGCGAAGCACGTCTACGCCATGCTCGCGAAGGCACCGCAGGACGTGAAGGGCAACCCGAGCCTCGCGAAGGTGACCTACAGCACGACGCCTGCGCTTGCGAACGTCTCCGCCCGTGGCGGCCAGTACGACAGCGAGCACGAGGACGCGCAGACCTGGGGGCGTCCGGACGTGGAGCAGCAGGCCTTCGGCACGGCACAGAAGGCGCCGGGTAGCAAAAAGCCCCAGCTGCCGGACAACGTCGAGGAGCGCTGCCGTCCTCTGAACGAGAAGCCGGTGGAAATTCTCGACTGGGCCGCGCTGCACGAGCTCGGGCACTCGCTCGACGACGCGACCGGCTTCATGAAGCGGCGCGGCAAAGACGACGACTGCGGCGGATGGATCGAGTACGGCGCGGACGTGCAGCCGATCGCGAACGCGGTCGCGCGGTGGGCGGGAGTCGGCAACGAGCCGGCGTTCGTGCAGCACGTGCTCGCGTGGCTGCAGGGCGGGACACCCCCGCCTCCGCCGCGGCCGGCTCGCGTCGACGCCGACACGTGGAAGGGCGCGCTGGTGAAGGTCGAAGGCTGGCTCAAGCGCTCGACCACCGGGCAGATCTGGTACGACAACGCCGCCAGCATGGCGCACCGCATTGGCGACCGCATCTACCAGCGGCCCTATCCCGACGAATGGGTCAGCTACAAGGCCGAGGCGCGCCAGCGCGGTCTCACCGGCTTCCAGTTCAAGGCACCGGGCGAGTGGTTCGCGGAGCTGTACGCGGGCTACCGCAGCGGCAAGCTCAAGCCCAACCATCCCGCGATGGACTGGCTGAAGGACCTGCACATCTAGTCCGCTGAATCAGTGAAGCCGAAGGCGTCTCCAACTCGCAGGCGCATCTCCAATCTCAACGATTCAGCGGACTAGCGGCGCCCGAGAAGGACTTCCGCTTGGGCCTGATGGAAACCTTGAAACTGACGCCACCGGCCGCGCAGGCGGGCGGTGCTGCGTCGTCGTCCGATGCCAGGCTCGACGTAGGGCTCCATCAGCCGGGTCCCGGTGGCCACGAACGGCTGCTTCGTAGACGCGAAGCGCGCAAGAGGTCGGTCCGAGTGACAGGCAGCTTTGGACAAGCCGGACAGGCAGGTTTGGGTCGATTTGCGACGCTCAGGGGTGACATGAGAACGTGACTTCCATAGGTGCGGTCCTCGTTCGTGAGCGGGGGTATCCGCGGGGGTGTCGGGCGAATTCGGGCGACCGAAGAAGAGGCATCTAGAGGTATGCGGAGCCTACTGTGATTGACCCCAGCTCCACCAGAAAAAGCTATCGACAAAGACTCGACGATAGCCAATTAAGATCGACCATTGCGATCAGTGTGGCGTTCGAAGTGCGGCTCGAACAGTCGGATTTCTCTGGAAAT
>DATCGH010000355.1:0-3175 GCA_036509055.1 Caldimonas sp. | reverse complement strand
AGAGGTGCTTCTGCCGTTCCTTGACGACCCGGGTGCTCTTGGGCACGTCGACCAGGGTCGGCTCGATGACGATCGGCAGGTGGTGCTCGAGCAGTTCGTGCTCGACCTCGACGATCTCCTCGCGCTGGCGCATCGCCTCCTCGCCGAGGCGCACATCCTCGGCGAGCTCGAGGCGCGACGCCCGGCGCGAGCGCAGCGACTCGATCCCCCGGCCGATCCGCTCGGCCGCGCCCAGCCAGGAAAAGCCGAGCCCGAGCGAGACGCCGGCCACCAGCACCGCGATCCAGAGCACGCCCGAGCCGGCGAAGCCGAGCAGCGACTGGCTCAGCTTGCCGAGGCTGTAGCCGAGCACCCCGCCGGCGTTGCCGCCGGCGACCAGCGCCTCCCATCGGTAGAGCCGGGTCCATTCGAGCGAGGAGCTGGCCGCGAGCAGCACGGCGAGCCCGAGCCAGAGATGCCAGGCCGGCGTCTCGGCCACCGCCGGCGCCCCGGAGTGAGCGCGCAGCACCCGCGCCAGGCCGCCGAGCCAGGCGCGCGCGCCGACCAGCACCGCCCACCAGACCGAATAGCCGACCAGGAAGAAGGCGACGTCGGAGACCCAGGCGCCGACGATGCCGGCCTTGTTCTGCACCGGCCCGCCGTTGCCGGAGGTGGAGAAGCCCGGGTCGCCGGCGCTGTGCGTCGCCAGGGCGATGACCACCAGCAGCCAGGCGACGGCCCCGGCCAGGAGGACCATCTGGTCGCGCCAGCCGGGCGGCTTGCCGGCCAGGGGCGCGGGGGCGTCGGAGCCGCCGTCGTAGCGGAGCGATCCGAGGGGAAAGGTCATCCGCGAATTGTGCGGGAAGCGTCCGCCCGGTCCGTTGCGCGATCCGGACGCTTTCGCATCCGAAAGTGGCTCAACCCGTGAGCTGTTCCTTGATGATGACCCAGCCGTTTTCCTGGGTCTGGACCATGCCGCGGCCTTCCAGGTCCTTCATCACCCGGCTCACCATCTCGCGCGAGGCGCCGACCACCTTGGCCAGGTCCTGGCGCGAGACCTTGTTGCGGATGATCTTGATCTCGCCATCCATCTCCGACATGTCGAGCAGAGTGCGGGCGACCCGGCCGTAGACGTCGAGCAGGGCGAGCGACTCGATCTGCCGGTCGGCGCTGCGCAGGCGCTGCACCAGGCCGCGCATGATGGCGTAGGAGAGGCTCGAGTTCTCGGGCAGGCAGCGGGCGAACTCGGCGCGGCCGAGGATCAGCATGTCGGTCTGCACCTCGGCGCGGACCGTCGCCGAGTGCGGCTCGTTGTCGATCAGGCTCATCTCGCCGACGTAGTCGCCCGACTGCAGCACCGCCAGGATGACCTCGCGGCCGCGCGAGTCGGCAGTCAGGACGCGGGCCCGCCCGGTCAGCAGGATGAACAGGGCGTTCGACTTCTTGCCATGCTCCACCACGATCTCGCCGCGGCGAAAGCGACGCTTGACGACGCTGTCGGCGATGCCCTGGGCCTGGTCGTTGGTGAGCAACGAGAACAGCGGCACGCGCCGGATGAGATCGAGATTGGAAAGCATCGCCATCGGGGAACCCTTTCAGAGAAGCGAGACACGCCAGGCGGCGACGCGTGAAAATATCATGCCGGACCGGGCTGGGCTATTGTCGCCATAACCAGCGTTGACGCCACTCGGGCCCGTCCCCATGTCAGACTGCCGCGACGTTCCGCTGCAAATTCTCTTGCCCAATCCATGACCTCCACCCCCACGCAGCACGCCGGCGTCCTGATCCTCGGCTCCGGCCCGGCCGGCTACACCGCCGCCCTCTACGCGGCCCGGGCCAACCTGAAGCCGATGCTGATCACCGGCATCGCCCAGGGCGGCCAGCTGATGACCACGACCGACGTCGACAACTGGCCGGCCGACGTCGAGGGCGTGATGGGTCCCGACCTGATGCAGCGCTTCCTGAAGCACGCCGAGCGCTTCGACACCAGAATAGTCTTCGACCACATCAACGAGGTCGACTTCTCCAGGCGCCCGTTCACCTTGCGCGGGGACTCGGGCGTCTACACGTGCGACACCCTGATCATCTCGACCGGCGCCTCGGCCAAGTACCTCGGGCTGGCCTCCGAGCAGGCCTTCATGGGCAAGGGCGTCAGCGGCTGTGCCACCTGCGACGGCTTCTTCTATCGCGGCCAGGAGGTGGCGGTGGTCGGCGGCGGCAACACCGCGGTCGAGGAGGCGCTCTACCTCTCGAACATCGCCTCGAAAGTGCACGTCGTGCACCGGCGCGACAAGTTCCGGGCCGAGGCGATCCTGGTCGACAAGCTGATGGCCAAGGTCGAGGCCGGCAAGGTCGAGCTGCACCTCTTCTCCACCCTCGACGAGGTGCTGGGCGACCCCTCCGGCGTCACCGGCATCCGCATCCGCAGCACCAAGGACGACGCCACCTCGGAGATCAAGCTCACCGGCTGCTTCATTGCCATCGGCCACCAGCCGAACACCGACATCTTCAAAGGTCAGCTGGAGATGAAGGACGGCTACATCCTGACCAAGACCGGACTGGAAGGCTTCGCCACGGCCACCAGCGTCCCGGGCGTCTTTGCCGCCGGCGACGTGCAGGATCACGTCTATCGCCAGGCGATCACCAGCGCCGGAACCGGCTGCATGGCGGCCCTCGACGCCCAGCGCTTCCTCGAACAGGCCTGACTGCTCTATAATCAAGGGCTTTGCCGGAATCGAGCGTCTTTCCCTCGGCGGGGAAACGCGGCCGGCAGCCACACCGAACCGTTACGGAGAAGCGTCATGGCACGCGTCTGTCAAGTCACGGGCAAGCGCCCGATGGTCGGGAACAACGTTTCCCACGCCAACAACAAAACGAAGCGCCGCTTCCTGCCGAACCTGCAGTACCGCCGGTTCTGGCTTGAGACCGAGAACCGCTGGGTGCGCCTGCGCCTCAGCAACTCGGGCCTGCGCCTGATCGACAAGGTGGGCATCGAGCAGGTCGTCGCCGACCTGCGTGCCCGCGGCGAAATCTAAGGAGCAGCGACCATGGCAAAAGGTGGACGCGAGAAGATCAAGCTCGAATCGAGCGCCGGCACCGGTCATTTCTACACGACCGACAAGAACAAGAAGACGACGCCGGAAAAGCTCGAGATGATGAAGTTCGACCCGAAGGCACGCAAGCACGTGACCTACAA
>DATCGH010000354.1:0-4404 GCA_036509055.1 Caldimonas sp. | reverse complement strand
GCTCTCGGGATGGCGGAGGCTCTCGGCGTCGAGCAGGAAGGTCTGCTCCATCATGTGCTGCCCGCCCATCGCGGCGTGCAGGACCTGGTCGCTGTAGACGACCCAGGTCGTGCCCGGGGCGAAGTCGACCCGGACCTGCGGACCGTTGCGCTGGAACTCGAGGTCGGCCTTGGCGCGGTCGTGCAGCCGAAGCATCACGTGGTCGTATTCGGTGCGGCGTCGCTTCGTGATGCCCAGCGTCGCCAGCAGCCAGGCCGAGCCGGGCAGCGGCTTGCCGATCGTGCCGAGATAGCGCCTGGCATGGGACTCGAACGGCTCGCCGACGCGCCAGCGTCGCGGCACGCCCTGCGGATTGACGTTGCAGAACACGCGCAGCAAGCGCGTGCCCTGCATCGGATTCGACGGGAAGGCGTCGATGTGCAGACGGGTGTCGTCCTGGCGCCAGCTGCGCGGCGGGCCGGTCACGTCGATCGGACGGAACGAGGTATTGCCGCGCCGCAGCCTGCCGCGGTAGTGCGGAAAGAGGCGCAGCGCGAACGCCTCGCTCTGCTCGGCATAGCGGACGACCATCCGGCGCAGCGCCGCCAGGTCGGAGGCGTCGCCGCTGGCGCCGCGCAGCTCGCCCGAGGGCCAGCGCACCGAGACGTTCTTCGCCTTCGGGTCGGCCCAGCGCGGATCGAGAAAGCGCCGCTCGGCCTCCTCCAGCACGAACGGCAGGTGCGGGAAGGCGAGCACGTGGCCGCTCTCGACCACGTCCTCGACGCCGCGGGTGGGGCCGTCCTCGTCCCAGCGGTCGTCGGGATACTCGCGGACGACGCTGTCTTCGACCATGGCGGCTCGCCGGCTAGCGGACGCGCAGGCCAGGCACCGCACCGGCGTGCGGCTCGAGCACGAACAGGCCCGGGTTGGCCTTCTCGTCGCTGTGCGAGGCGGCCAGGACCATGCCCTCGCTGACGCCGAACTTCATCTTGCGCGGCGCCAGGTTGGCGACGACGACGGTGAGCTTGCCGATCAGCTGCTCGGGCGAATAGGCCGACTGGATGCCGCTGAAGACGGTGCGGGTCGCCGCCTCGCCGACGTCGAGGGTGAGCTTGAGCAGCTTGGTCGAGCCCTCGACCTTCTCGCAGGCGACGATCCGGGCGATGCGCAGGTCGACCTTGGCGAAGTCCTCGATGCCGATGGTCGCGGCGATCGCCTCGCCGCCGGGAAGGGGCAGGACGATGCCGGCGTCCGCCGGCGCCTTGGCGTCGCTGCTCGCCGCCGGCGCCTCGAACAGGGCGTCGAGCTGCTTCGGATCGACCCGTTGCATCAGGTGCTGGTAGGCGCTGATCCGGGTCGGCAGCGTCAGCGCGTCGCCCCAGGTGAAATCGCGATCGAGCCGGAACAGCTCGCGCGCCACCCGCCGGGTCAGCGCCGGCAGCACCGGCGCGAGCAGCACCGAAAGAAGCTGGAAGCCGGCCAGCGCCCGCGAGCAGACGTCCTGCAGCTCGGCGAGCCGCGACTCGTCCTTGGCCAGGACCCAGGGCTGGCCGGTGTCGAAGGCAGCGTTGATGCGGTCGGCCGCGGCCATGATGTCGCGCAGCGCCTTGCCGAACTCGCGCCCGTCGTAGCTTTCCCGGACCGCCTCGGCGGCGGCGCGTGCGGCATCGAGCAGCGCCGTGGTATCGCCCTGGAAGCGCAGCTCGCCGGCGAAGCGCTTGTTGATGAAGTTCGCCGCCCGGCTGGCGATGTTCACGTACTTGCCGACCAGGTCGCTGTTGATCCGGGCGACGAAGTCCTCGGGATTGAACTCGATGTCCTCGACGTGCGAATTGAGCTTGGCGGCGATGTAGTAGCGCATCCATTCGGCGTTCAGGCCGAGCTCGAGGTAGCGCAGCGGCGAGATGCCGGTGCCGCGGCTCTTGCTCATCTTCTCGCCGCCGCCGACGGTGATGAAGCCGTGCACGAACACCTTGTCGGGCACCTTGCGGCCGCTGAAGTGCAGCATCGCCGGCCAGAACAGGGTGTGGAAGTAGATGATGTCCTTGCCGATGAAGTGGATCTGCTCGACCGCCGGGTCGGCCATGAAGGCGTCGAACGATCGCGCCTCGCCGCGCGCCTTCGCCTTGCCGCTGTCGAAGTAGTTCTTCAGCGAGGCGAGGTAGCCGATCGGCGCGTCGAGCCAGACGTAGAAGTACTTGCCCGGCGCGTCCGGGATCTCGATGCCGAAGTAGGGCGCGTCGCGGCTGATGTCCCAGTCGGCCAGGCCGCCATGGCCCTGCTCGTCGACCTTGAACCATTCGCTGATCTTGTTCAGCACCTCGGGCTGGAGGCGGCCCGGCGCCTGCGTCCAGTCCTTCAGGAAGTCGAGGCAGCGCTGGGACGAGAGCTGGAAGAAGTAGTGCTCGCTCGACTTCAGCACCGGGTGGGCGCCGCTCAGCGCCGAGTACGGGTTCTTCAGGTCGGTCGGCGCGTAGACCGAGGCGCAGACCTCGCAGCTGTCGCCGTTCTGGTCCTTGGCGCCGCACACCGGGCATTCGCCCTTGATGTAGCGGTCGGGCAGGAACATCGCCTTCACCGGGTCGAAGAACTGCTCGATGCTCTTGACCGCGATCAGGCCTTCCTTCCTCAGTTGCCGGTAGATGTCCTGGGCGAGGGCGTGGTTCTCCGGCGCGTCGGTCGAGCTCCAGTTGTCGAACGAGATGCCGAAGCCGTCGAGATGGGCGCGGCGCCCGGCCGCGACCTCGGCGACGAACTGCTGCGGCGTCTTGCCGGCCTTGTCGGCGGCGATCATGATCGGCGCGCCGTGGGCATCGTCGGCGCAGACGAAGTGCAGCTCGTGCCCCTGCATGCGCTGAAAGCGCACCCAGATGTCGGCCTGGATGTACTCCATCATGTGGCCGACGTGGAACGGAGCGTTCGCGTACGGCAGCGCGGTCGTGACGAAAATCTTGCGGGGCATGGTCGGGCTCGAGGGGGAGCGGGGATTCTAGGCAGGCTCTGCCAGAATGCCGCGCGCTCCGGCCCAGGCCGGAGCGCCCGCGCCGCCGTCGGGCGGCCTCTCGACGAAGGGCAACGGTGACCCGAAGACTCGATCGCACGCTGGCCGCGGCCGCGGCCAGCGTGCTCATCCTGCTGGCGATCAATGCCGCCCTGACCTGGGCCAACATGGGCGCCGTGCGCGACGCGCTCGAGGGGGTCGGCCACAGCCGCCAGGTCCTGCTCGGCCTGTCGGACACGCTCTCGGCGGTGGCTGACGCCGAGACCGGGCAGCGCGGCTACCTCATCACCGGCAACTTCGGCTACCTCGATCCCTATATCGCGGCGCGCCGGACGCTGGCCGCCGGGCTCGACAAGCTCGAGCAGCTGACCCGCGACAACCCGGCCCAGAGCGCCCGGGTGCGCGAGATCCGCCAGCTCGCCTGGGCACGGATGAACCGCCTCGATCAGGGCATCCGGGTGCGCCAGGAGCAAGGATTCGACGCCGCCCGGGACACGATCGCCTCCGGCCTCGGCAGGCAGGAGATGGACGCACTGCGCGAGGCGGTGGCCCGGACCACGTTCGAGGAGGGGGCGATCCTGGGCGAGCGCGAGCGCCTGGCGGAGCGCAGCTACCGGATCGCCGTCGGCACCGGCTTGGTGTCGGCGCTGGCGGCGTTGGGCGCGGTCGCGGCGCTGCTGCTGCTCTTGCGGCGCTATCTGCGCGAGCGGGAGGCGGCGACGGCCGAGCTCGCCGACCGTGCGGAGCTGCTGAAGATCACCTTCGCCAGCATCGGCGACGCCGTCATCACGACCGGCACCGATGGCCGGGTGACGAACATGAATACGGTCGCCGAGACCCTTACCGGCTGGCCGCTCGCAGAAGCCGCGGGGCAGCCGCTCGAGGCCGTGTTTCGGATCGTCAACGAGGCGACGCGGGCACCGGCCGCCAACCCGGTCGAGCGGGCGCTGGCCGAAGGCATGATCGTCGGCCTCGCCAACCACACGGTGCTGATCGACCGCCACGGCGCCGACCATCCGATCGACAACAGCGCGGCGCCGATCCGCGGCCATGGCGGACGCATCGACGGCTGCGTCCTGGTGTTCCGCGACATCACCGAGAGACAGCGTGCGGAGTCGGCGCTGCGCGGCGCCGAGGCGCGGGTGCGCGATGCGCTGATGCAGATGGGAACGCCGGCGCTGCTCTACGCCGAGGATGGCGAGATGCTGCTCGTCAACCAGGCCTTCCTCGAACACACCGGCTACACCCCGGCCCAGGTGGCGACCGTCGAGGCGTGGACGCGTCGCGCCTACGGCGATCGGCAGCCGATCGTCATGGCGACGATCCGCTCGCTGTTCGGCATCGAGACCCGGGTCGACAGCGGCGAGCGCGAGCTGCGGGTGGCGAGCGGCGAGACCCGGACCTGGCATTTCTTCACCGGGCCG
>DATCGH010000353.1:0-2110 GCA_036509055.1 Caldimonas sp. | reverse complement strand
CCGGTCTCGGCGATCTTCTTCTGCAGCTCGAGATAGCCGAGCACCGGCTGCCACGGCCGCGGCAGGCGAAAGCGCACCCGGGTGATCAGGCTGCGGCCGGCGAGCGCATGCTTGAAGACGCTGTCGCGATAGCCGAAGCCGCAGATCTCGGCCCCGAGGACGACGCTGCGACCGGTGAGCAGGTCGACGGCGTCCAGCGACTCGAACCGGTCCTGCAGCTCGACGCCGTAGGCGCCGATGTTCTGCACCGGCCCGGCGCCGACCGTGCCGGGAATGAGCGCCAGGTTCTCCAGCCCCGGGCAGCCCTGCGCGAGGGTGTACTCGACGAAGTCGTTCCAGTTCTCGCCGGCGCCGGCCTCGACGATCCAGGCGTCGGCGCGCTCCTCGAGGACGCGCATGCCGCGCACCTCGACCTTGAGGACGATCTGCGGCATGTCGCGCGTCAGGATGATGTTGCTGCCGCCGCCCAGGATGAACTTCGGCGCCAGGCCGAGCACCGGATCGTCGACCACGCGGCGCACGTCGGCATCGCTGGCGATCCGCACCAGGGTCTGCGCCACCGCGGGCAGGCCGAAGGTGTTGTAGGGCTTGAGGCTTACACCCCTGTCGATTTGCATGGGAGAATTTTCACCGATCCGCAGCGATGGCCATCCATCTGCCGAAAGCCGACAATGCCCAGCTTCGATGCCGTGCTAGAGCCCAACCTGGTCGAGGTGAAGAACGCCGTCGACCAGGCCGCCAAGGAGATCGGCACGCGCTTCGATTTCAAGGGCACGTCGGCCCGGGTCGAGCTGAAGGAGAAGGAAATCACGCTCTACGGCGACAGCGATTTCCAGATCAATCAGGTCACCGACGTCCTCCTCGCCAAGCTGAGCAAGCGCAACGTCGACGCCCGCTTCCTCGACCGCGAGTCGAAGATCGAGAAGATCGGCGGCGACAAGGTCAGGCAGCTCGTCATCGTCAAGAGCGGCATCGACGGCGAGACGGCGAAGAAGCTGCAGACCCTGGTCAAGCAGAGCAAGCTCAAGGTCCAGGCCTCGATCCAGGGCGACACGGTGCGTGTCTCCGGCGGCAAGCGCGACGAGCTGCAGGCGGCGATCGCGATGATCCGCAAGGAAATCGCCGACCAGCCCCTCTCCTTCACGAACTTCCGGGACTGAGGATGCGAGTCGCCGTCGTCCTCGCAACCATCACCCTGCTGGCCTCGGCCGCCGCCCAGGCCCAATCGGTCTCGATGGCCGGCAGCCTGGGCACGCGCGCCCTGCTCGTCATCGACGGCAAGCCGCGCCAGGTCGCGATCGGCACCACGGTCGAGGGCGTGAAGCTGCTCGCCGTCAGCAACAACGACGCGCTGGTCGAGGTGAACGGCCAGCGGGTCGCCCTGCAGCTCGGCGGCTCGCCCGCCAACCTCGGCGGCGCGGCCAGCGCCGGCACCGGCGACAAGATCGTCCTCACCTCGGTCAGCGGCGGCCACTTCGTCACCTCGGGCACGATCAACGGCAGCTCCGTGCGCTTCTTCGTCGACACCGGCGCCACCACCGTCACCATGGGCGCGGCCGATGCCGAGCGGATCGGCCTCGACTACAAGAAGGGCCAGCTCGGCTACACCAGCACGGCCAACGGCGTGATCCCCGCCTACCGGGTCATGCTCTCCTCGGTGCGGATCGGCGACGTTCAGGTCTACAACGTCGAGGCGACCGTGCTGCCCTCGACGATGCCCTACATGCTGCTCGGCAACAGCTTCCTCGACCGCTTCCAGATGCGGCGCGAAAACGACCGGCTGACCCTGGAAAAGAAGTAGCCGCCTGTCGGCCTCTGCCGCCGAGGCGACAGGCATTTTCGAACGATCGTGCTAAAAAGTCGCCCAGAGGCGCGAATCGCACGCGACCGGAGACTTCGATGGACCTCAACTTCACCCCCGACGAGCAGGCCTTCCGCGAAAAGATCCACGCCTGGGTCAAGGAAAACCTGCCGCGCGAGATCAGCGACAAGGTTCGCAACTCGATCCGCCTCAGCCGCGACGACATGCAGCGCTGGGCCAAGATCCTGGGCAAGAACGGCTGGCTCGGCTGGGGCTGGCCGAAGGAGTTCGGCGGCCCCGGCTGGAACG
>DATCGH010000352.1:0-3056 GCA_036509055.1 Caldimonas sp. | reverse complement strand
GTGCTGGCGGCGGGCAGCGACGTCGTCGTGCGCTCCGGCTGGCGCAACGCCGCTTGGCTCGATGCCAGGGGCGCGCCGTTCAACCTGATCGCCGCACTCTGCGAGAGCGCCGAGCACGGCCTGATCGACCGGCCGATTTGGGTGCGTCGCCGGGGCGCGGCACCGCCGCTAGCGCTGCGTCTGGTCGCCATCAGGAAATCGCCGCAGGCCGCCGAAGCGGCCCGCCGCAAGGCGCGGCGCGAGGCGCAAAAAGGCGGGCACCAAATCTCTCAGGCGACCCTGGGGGCGGCCGATTGGGTGATCCTGGTCACCTCGCTGCCGCCCAAGGCGTTCGCCGCCGCCGACATCCTCGCCCTCTACCGCCTGCGCTGGCGCATCGACATCTGCCAGGCATGATGCGTCTCAAGATCCATTCTGGTTGACAGGGGATTGATTGCGCCGGCCGCGCAGACGCGCGAGTTCGGCATCATCGGCGTGGATCAGCCAGAGACTCTGGCTCATGACCTTCACCTTGCGCGCCGTGACGACGCCCCGCTGGACCCAGCGGTGCACGGTGTTGGCAGGCATCGCCAGCCGGGCCGCCACCTCGCCGATGGTCAGTTCCGCCGGCTCCCGATGGGTGAGCCGGGCCGTCCATGACGATTGCGCCGCCACCGGCACCCCTTGTTGATGCAGGAGATCGCGCACCATTGCGGCGGTGAACGTCTCCCGACGCTTGGCCGGCTTCCAGCCCTCCGCGTTGAGCGCCGCGGCGATCGCCCGCGGCCTCGTGCCCGCAGCATGCAGCTCGGCGATCCGCTGCCGCAGCGCGGCATGGGTGCTGAGCTGAGAAACGCGCGCCACCGGGCGACGCAGACTGTGATGGGTCTGAACGCCGCCGGCCCAATGGCAGACCACCGCGACCTTCTCGCTGGTGCCGGCCACGGTGATGACGACGCGCTCCAGCATCAGTCGCGCGATCGCCTGCCGGTCGGCGGCCGTGGTGGTGGGAGCGGTCCACAGCGCCGGAATATCCTCGGCGAGGCGGCGGATGGCCACCTGCTCGTCGGGCGTCAAGGATCGGGGTTGATCTGCCAGGAAGTGATCATAGTCGGCCGTGAGACGAAGCTCCGCCGACAGCGCCGCCTCCCAGCGCCGCTCCAGCGTGCGGGCGACCAGCCGGTTCTCCGGCTCGACGGCATCATACTGCCGGCGCGCACGCTCGACCTCGTAGCGGGCGCGTTCGAGCCGTTGCTGCCATTGCCGATGCAGCGCGGCACGCTCCAGCTCCAGGTCTTCCAGCAGTTGCAGGGTGACCTCCAAAGCCGCCGGCTGAAGCGCCTCGAGCATCAAGCCGGCGACCAGCGCATCGAGCGCGTGGCCGCTCAGCGACTGGCAGGCAGCAGCGCCGTAGTTCACCGCCAATCGCGAGCAGGAATAGCGCAGAAAGCGTCCGCGATTGGGATACTGCGTGACCATGCGCTGGCCGCATCGGCCGCAGACCAGCAGACCGGCCAAGAGCGCCGGGCCGCCGCGGGCGATCCCCTCGTGTTGACTGCGGTTGGCTGCCACTTGCGCCTGGTTCCGCTCGAAGCTGTCCCAGCTCATGTAGGCCGGCACCCGATCCTTGATCAGCACCGCCGGCGCCCCCGCGGCGACGCGCCCGGTGCCGGGACGCCCCGGCACCTGCCGGCGCGGGTCTATGGCGCGCCGACCGTAGGTATAAGCGCCTGCATAGATCGGGTTGCGCAACATCTCCGAGAGCGTGTAGCGGTTCGGGCGGTGCCATTCCAACTCGCCCCTCGCCGCGCCGGAGCGGACACGATGGGGCAAGTGAACCTGGTGATCGACGAGATAGCGCAGCACGCCATTGATTGTGCGGCGTCGCTCAAAGACGCCGAACACCAGCCGGATCGTCGCCTGCACCTGCTCGTCGGGATCGGAGGCGATCGCGCCGGCGGGCGTGCGAACATAGCCGCGCGGCAGATTGAAGAGCAGCTCGCCGCGCTCGGCCTTGGCGCGGCGGCCGGCCAGCATGCGGCCTTTCAGCAGGTGCAGCTCCGCCTCACTCATCGTGCCCTTCAGACCGAGAAGGAGGCGGTCGTTGTAAAATCCAGGGTCATACACGCCGTCCGTGTCGGCAAGGAGCGTGTCGAACACGGCGCAGATCTCGAGAAGCTGGTGCCAGTCCCGGCACGATCGTGCCAGGCGGGACATCTCGACACCGAGCACCAGACCGACCCGGCCGAGCCCGACTTCGGCAACCAGACGCTGAAAGCCCGGGTTCATTGCGGCCGCGGCGCCGGAGCGCCCGAGATCATCATCGATCACCACCACCCGCTCACGGCTCCAGCCAAACTGGAGGGCGCGTTCGACGAGACCGTATTGCAGCCGGGTCGACTCCTGATGCCGCTCGACCTGCTGCAAGGTGGATTGCCGGACGTAGACGATGGCCAGGCGGTCACAATGGCGGCTTTGGACCTTGTCGGCGACGCTCATTGTGCTCCTCCGCGCGGGATGGATCGCGGTCATGACCGTGGTCCTCCAGAACGGGAGCGCTCGCCAGCTGACGCCGCGCGAGTTGGCCGAGCTGAACGGCGAGGCGCCGGCGCACTCCGGCCGGCAATCGCGCCCAGGTCATGATCGTTGTCGGAAGAGCTTGCTTCATGGCGCCTCGCGACCCAGCGGGTCAACGCCAGCAACGCGGCGCGGCCGAGCCGCGGCCTCTCCGCCAACGGGAGCGCCTCTTCAGACGTTCCAACGGGGGGTGGTTTGAGCAGTACATCAAAGAAAGAGGGCAAGAACGCGATCAAATGGACCCGGTTGTCATGCCGGACTTTCGCCGCTAATGCCGTGCGTCTTCAACTCCACGCACTGGCCTATAATCTTGGGAACTTCATGCGCACGCTGGCAATGCCCAAGACGGTGGAGCGGTGGTCGATGACCAGCCTGCGCGAAAAGCTGATCAAGATCGGCGCGAAGGTCGTTAGTCACGGCCGCTACGTGACCTTCCAGCTCGCCGAAGTCGCGGTGCCCCGCCGACTATTTGCGCAAATCCTGTTGCTGATCGCCCGACT
>DATCGH010000351.1:0-2166 GCA_036509055.1 Caldimonas sp. | reverse complement strand
CGTTCTGGGTGGCGGTGAACAGCTGGCGAAGATGCTCGCCGGAGGTGGTGCGCGGGTACTTCGCGGGCACGCCTGGCACCAGGCTCTCGATCACCGCGTCGTAGTTCGGGTTGTGGAAGAAGACGAGCGACTGTCGCCGTGTCTCCGGTCCGGCGCCCGTTGGTGGATTCACCACCCGGTGCAGCGTCGAGACCCAGGTGTCGTTGCTCCAGCGGGCGAGCAGGTCGCCGATGTTGACGATGAAGCAGTCGTCGACGACCGGCACGTCGACCCAGTCGCCGGCGGCGTTGCACACCTGCAGCCCGCCCGGCTTGTCCTCGGTGGCCAGGATGGTGAGGCTGCCGTAGTCGGAATGCGCGCCGGCGCGGATCTGTCCCGGCGCCGGCGGGGTGCGCTGCTCGGGGTAGTTGCGAACCCGCAGCCGACTGATGTGCCGGTCGATGCGCGTGTCGAAGAAGCCCTCGGGCAGCGCCAGCGCCAGGGCGAAGACGCGCATCAGCGTCGCCGCGAGCGTGCCCTGGGCGCGGTAGTACTCGGTCCAGGTCTCGCGCAAGCCGGTGGGCGCCTCGGGCCAGAGGTTGGGCGCGAAGTGCCGGCCGGCCGCGGGCGCGTTCGCGTACGCCGCGTCGGGCGGATCGACCGGACCGATCATCAGGCTCTCGTTCAGGTCGCTGCCGTAAGCGGACGGGTCGCGCGAGCGTGCCAGCGATTCCTCGTCGAGGCCGATGTAGCCACGCGCCACGTCCTTGGCCGGGCGGGCGAGGCGCATCTTCTGCGCCAGCGGCAGGTCGAAGAAGGTGCGCGAGACCTCGCCCATCCGCTGCCTGAGCGCGGGCGACACGCCGTGTCCCTGGATGACGAGAAAGCCGATGTCGCGGCAGGCCCGGCCCACCTGTGCGGCGACGGCGGCCTTGTCGGCGGCCCCGCCCTGCAGGAAGGGCGCGATGTCGATGACGGGAACGTCGAGGAGCTTCAAGGGGCGTGCGTCCGCTGGCCGCTCAGTGCGGCGCCGTCTCGCCGAGGTAGGCCTCGGCCAGCGCATCCGAGGCGGCGATCTCGGCCGCGGGGCCTTGGGCGACGATGCGCCCGCCTTCGATGACGTAGGCGCGGTCGGCCAGGGCCAGCGCCAGGCCGGCCATCTGGTCAACGAGCAACAAGGTCATGCCGTCGCGGCGCAGCGCGTCGAGGGCCGCGAACAGCTCGGCGACGACTTTCGGCGCCAGGCCCAGCGAAGGCTCGTCGAGCAGGAGGATGCGTGGCCGCGACATCAGCGCCCGGGCGATCGCCAGCATTTGTTGCTCGCCGCCGGAGAGCAGGCCGGCGCGCTGATGCAGCCGCTCGCGCAGGCGCGGGAAACGCTCGAGCATGGCCTCGGTGCGGACGTCGGCGCCGGGGGGATGGAGGAAGGCGCCGAGGCGGATGTTGTCGAGCACGCTCAACTCCGGGAACACCTGTCGGCCCTCGGGCACGAGGACGACGCCGAGCGCAACCACCTGCTCGGCGCCGAGCGTGCCCAGCTCGGCGCCGTCGAAGTGGATGCCGCCGCGCACCGGCCGGTGCAGCCCGGCGAGGACGTGCATCAGCGTCGTCTTGCCGGCGCCATTGGCGCCGAGCAGCGCCACCGCCTCACCCTGGCGCACCTGCAGGTCGATGCCGTGCAGCACCGGCTCCGCGCCGTAGCCGGTGAAGAGGCGGTTGACGCCCAGCAGCTCGTCGCCGGGCGGACGCCGCGCTTTGCCGTCGGTCGCCTTGCCCCCAGCGAGCGACTCGCCGAGGTAGGCCTGGCGCACGCTCGCGTTGCCCTGGATCTCGGCCGGACTGCCGGCGGCGAGATGCTGGCCGGCGTCGAGGACAACGACCTGATCGGAGATGCCCATCACCAGGGTCATGTCGTGCTCGACCAGGAGCACCGTCATGCCGGTGGCGGCGATCCGCTGCAGCAGGGCCGCGAGCCGCGCCTTGTCGGCATGCGAAAGGCCGGCGGCGGGCTCGTCGAGCAGCAGCACCTCGGGGTCGAGCGCAAGCGCACGCGCGATCTCGACCAGGCGCCGGTCGACATGCGCGAGGTCGGCGGCGCGGGCGTCGCGCCGGCCGGCGTGGCCGCAGAACGCGAGCAGTTCGGCGGCGCGGCGGCGGGCGTCGTCGGCCCGCAGCCCGGCCGCGCCG
>DATCGH010000350.1:0-10755 GCA_036509055.1 Caldimonas sp. | reverse complement strand
ACCACGCTCACCATGTCGAGCTGGGTCGGCCCGACCCACCTGCTCACCCGGGACGTGCTGCAGGTCTGGGCGGCCAACGTCGAGAAGGCGACCAACGGCCGGGTCAAGTTCCAGACGCTGGCCAAGCATCCCTCGGCCGCGCCCGGCACCTTCGACGCGGTGCGCGACGGCCTGGTCGATGTCTCCTACGTCACCGCCAGCTACACCCCGGCGCGCCATCCCCTGCCGTTGCTCGCCGAGCTGCCCGGCGCCGGCGCCACCGCCGAGATCAACTCGGTCGCGTTCTCCCGCATCCACTGGAAATACCTGCAGGCGGCCAACGAATACAAGGGCGTGAAGCTGCTCGGCGTGTGGACCCACGGTCCCGGCCAGATGTTCACGGTGAAAAAGCCCGTGACCTCGGTGGCCGACCTCGCCGGCATGAAGATCCGGAGCGGCGGCGGCATCTCCGAAGCCGCCGCCAAGGCGCTCGGCGCCTCGCCCCTGGTCAAGCCCGCGCCCGAGTCGTACGAGATCCTCTCCGCGGGCATCGCCGACGGCACCTTCTTCCCCGCGGAATCGGTCAAGTCCTTCAACCTCGACAAGGTCGTCAAGTACGCGACCTTCTTCCCCGGCGGCTTCTACTCGTCGTCGTTCGGCTTCTTCATGAACCAGGAGAAGTGGGATGCGCTCTCCAAGCAGGACCAGGACGCGATCCTCTCGGTCTCGGGCGAGGCGCTGGCGCGGCTCGCGGGCAAGGCCTGGGACGCCGCCGACAAGGTGGGCATGGACACCATGAAGGCCGCCAACGTGCAGATCATCGAGGCCAGCCCGGCGTTCGTCGCCGACGTGCGCCGGCTCACCGCGCCGCTGGCGCAGGAGTGGATCAAGTCGGCCAATGCCAAGGGCGTCGACGGCGCCAAGGCCTATGCCGAGTTCCACGAGGAGCTGAAGAAGGTCGCCGCCGGCAACTGAAGCCCGCAGCGCTCACTCGCCGCGCCCTTGGCTTCGATGCCCGCCGACAGCGACCCGCGCCGCTCGCTCACCCGCTCGGCCTGGATCCTGGCCGACGAAGGCCACGAGTCCGGCCTCGCCGGCCAGTTGACCGCGCGCGGCCCAGGCCCGGGCACGTTCTGGACGCTGCCGCTCGGCCTGGCCTTCGACGAGGCCGAGGAGGCCTCGTGGCTGCTCATCGACGATGCCCTGACGGTGCTCGAAGGTACGGGCTCGCATGGCATCCGTGAGCCGAATCCGGCGACGCGCTTTCATCTCTGGATCTATCGCGCCCGGCAAGACGTGACGGCGATCGTGCACACCCATCCGCCCGCGGCCTCGGCGCTCGCCGCCGCGGAGCAGCCGCTGATCGTGGCGCACATGGATGCGACGCCGCTGTTCGACGACACCGCCTTCCTCCACGACTGGCCCGGCCTGCCCACCGCCGACCGCGAAGGCGAAGTGATCGCCGCCGGCCTGGGCGGCAAGCACGCGCTGCTGCTCGCCCACCACGGCCTGCTCGCGGCCGGCCGCTCGGTCCAGGAGGCGACCTTCCTCGGCGTCTTCATGGAGCGCATGGCGCGCCAGCAGATCGACGCCGCCAAGGTGGGCGGCGCCAAGCCGATCGACCCGGGCGAGGCGCGACGCGCCCGCGACTTCCTGCGCACCGACCGGATCATGGGCCTCACCTTCGACGCCTGGTCGCGACGCGCCGAGCGGCGGCGCTCGACATGGCGCTGACGCGCTTCATCGCCGCCCTGCAGGCGGGCCTCAGCGCCACCTCGGCGGCGGTGCTGTTCCTGATGATGGCGATCACCGCCATCGACGTGACCGGCCGCTACGTCTTCAACAAGCCTCTCCCCGGCGGCTTCGAGATGACCGAGCTGCTGCTCGCCGCGCTCATCTACTGCGGCCTGCCCCTGGTCTCGTGGCGGCGCGAGCACATCGTCATCGACACCTTCGACCGGTACTTCTCGCCGCGCCTGAAGCGCGCGCTCGACGTCGTCGCCGAAGTGATCTGCGCGGCGACGCTGTCCGGCGTCGGCTACCTGATCTTTCGCCGCGCCGCCCGCGTGGCCGAATACGGCGACACCACCAACGTCCTCAAGCTACCGCTCGCGCCGATCGTCTATCTGATGGGCGCGATGATCGTCGTCGCCGCGCTGATCCACCTCTCGCTGATCCTCGTGCCGCACGGCGAGGACGACGGAAAAACCATCGTATGAAACCCAGCGCCCAGCCATGACCGAGGCGCTGATCGGCCTGGCCGCGATGATGGCCCTCTCGTTCCTGCGCGTGCCGATCGCGATCTCGATGGGCCTGGTCGGCTTCCTCGGCCTGTGGTGGATGCGCGGCCTCGGCCCCTCGATGGCCTCGGCGACGACGGTGGTCTACGAGTCGGGCTTCCAGTACACGCTCTCGGTGGTGCCGCTCTTCATCCTGATGGGCAACTTCGTCACCCGCGCCGGCATGTCGAAGGAGCTCTACCGCGCCGCCTACACCTTCGTCGGCCACCTGCGCGGCGGCCTGGCGATGGCGACCGTGCTCGCCTGCGCCGGCTTCGGCGCGATCTGCGGCTCCTCGATCGCGACCGCAGCGACGATGACCAAGGTGGCCTACCCGTCGATGCGCGACCACCACTATTCCGACGAGCTGGCGGTCGGCACCATCGCCGCCGGCGGCACGCTCGGCATCCTGATCCCGCCCTCGACCATCATGGTCATCTACGGCATCATGACCCAGACCAACATCGGCAAGCTGTTCGCCGCCGGCGTGGTGCCGGGGCTGGTGGCGGTGGCCCTGCTCTGCCTCGGGGTGCAGTACATCTGCTGGCGCAACCCGGCCGCCGGGCCGCGCGCCGAGCGCGCCGGCTGGGGCGAGCGCTTCAGGGCGCTGCGCGACGTCTGGGCGGTGGCGGCGCTCTTCATCGTCGTCATGGGCGGCATCTACGGCGGCATCTTCACGGCCACCGAAGGCGCGGGCATCGGCGCAGCCGGCGCCTTCTTCTTCGCGCTGGCGCGCGGCGTGCTCGACCACCGCACGCTGCTGGCGGTGCTGACCGACAGCGCCCGGACGACGGCGATGCTGTTCGTGATCCTGGTGGGCGCACTGATCTTCTCGAACTTCCTCAACTACACGACCATGCCGTCCGACCTCCGCGGCCTGATCACCCACTGGAAGCTGAGCCCGGTCACGGTGATGGTGGTGATCTGCGCGATCTACGTCCTCCTCGGCACGGCGATGGAGGAGCTGTCGATGATCCTGCTGACCATTCCCGTGTTCTTTCCGATCGTCACCGGCCTCGGCATGGACCCGGTCTGGTTCGGCATCATCATCGTCGTGGTCGTGCAGATCGGCCTGATCAGCCCGCCGGTGGGCATGAACATGTTCGTCGTCAAGAGCATGCTGCCGGGGATGACGACGCAGACAGTCTTTCGCGGCGTCTGGCCGTTCGTCTGGGCCGAGGTCGCGCTGCTCGCGATCCTGGTCGCGTTCCCCTCGCTCAGCGTCGCCCTGCCCGCCCTGCTGAAGCTCTAGCGCGCTCCGCCGAGCGCGACGATCTCGACCCAGTTCGGGTTCCGGCCGACGCCCAGGTCGGCGTGCGGCGCCAGCGCGCCGCTCTTCGCATCGATGGCGTGCACGCGCACGGAATGCGACGCCTGACCGGCGGCGATCAGCCAGCGTCCCGAAGGATCGATCGCGAAGCCGCGCGGCTCGGTCGCCGTCTCGACCCGGCCGAGCAGCGTCAGCCAGCCGCCCCGGGCGTCGACCGCGAAGGCGGCGAGGGTGCTCGAGCGGCGCTCGCTGGTGTAGAGAAAGCGGCCGTCGGGGCTGAAGTGGATGTCGGCCGCCCAGGGCTTGCCGACGGCGCCGGGCGGCATCGAGCCGATCGTCTGAACGTGGCCGAAGCGGCCGGCATCGGCATGGTGCTCGAGCGCGTCGACGGTGGCGTCGAGCTCGTTGAGGAGGTAGACGAAAGGCGCCGTCGGGTGGAAGGCGAAATGGCGCGGGCCCGCGCCGGCGCGGGTGCGCCAGGCCGGCTCGGGCCGGAGCTCGAGCGTGCCGCGATCGGCATCGAAGGCAAAGGCGGAGACGACGTCGCCGCCGAGACAGGCGGCGAAAGCGAAGCGGTTGGCCGGGTCGGCCTGGATCGAATGCGCGTTCGGTGCCGTGCCCACGGTCTGGCGCGCCGCACCGGCGACGCCGTCGTCGCCGATCGGGCTCACCGCCACCAGGCTATCGCCATAGGAAGCGCTCAGCAGCCAGCGGCCGCTTCGATCCAGGCCGATCCAGCACATGCTCGCCGGCAGCGGGCTCGTGCCGAGCGGCGCGAGCGTGCCGTCGGCGGGGTCGATGGCGAAGCTCAGCACCGCCAGCGGCGCCGAGCGGATCGAGGCGTAGAGCCGGCGCCGGTCGGCGCTCACCGCCAGCGGCATGACCGTGCCGCCGGTCGCCACCTGTTGCACCGGGACCAAGGCGCCGCTCGCCGGGTCGAGGTGGAGCACCGCGATCTCGTGGCTGTCGGCGCAGGCGACGTAGACGATCGTCCGGGTCATGGGCTCTTCCTCCACGGCCCGGGATCAGCGCTCGTACGGGCCCTTGGTGACGAAGCCGCCACCCTGGAAACGGGTCGCCGGGTCGCTCGGGTCGAGCCGCGGCTGGCGCGCTTCGGCGGCGGCGCGAAACGGCTCGGAGCTGTCTTCGGGCCGATAGCCGATGTGCGCCGCCGAGGTGTTGTCCCACCAGCGCGTGCTGTTGTCGGAGAGGCCGTAGATGACGCTGTGCCCGACCACCGGCGCGGTCAGGCTGGCCGCCACCAGGCGCTCGAGGTCGTCGTAGCTGAGCCAGGTGGCGAGCATGCGCCGGTCCTTGGGCTCGGGAAACGACGAACCGATGCGCAGGCACACGGTTTCCAGGCCGTAGCGGTCGAAGTAGAAGCGCGACAGGTTCTCGCCGAATGCCTTGCTCAGTCCGTAGTGGCCGTCGGGCCGCATCGGATCGCCGGGGCGGACGACCTCGTCCTGGCGATAGAAGCCGGTGACGTGGTTCGAGCTGGCGAACACCACCCGGCGCACGCCGTGCTTGCGCGCCGCCTCGTAGAGGTTGTGCACGCCGACGATGTTGGCCTGCAGGATCGGCTCGAACGGCCCTTCGACCGAGACGCCGCCGAGATGAACGATCGCGTCCACGCCGGCGACCAGGGCATGCACCGCCGCCGCGTCCTCGAGCGGCGCCACCACCACCTCCTCGCCGGCGCCGGCCGGATCCATCGCCGCGATGTCGCTGGCCCGGAGCACCCGGCAGAGGCGCTTGAGACGCGGCCGGAGTACCCGGCCGAGGCCGCCGGCAGCGCCGGTGAGGAGCAGCCGCTCGAAACTCGGCGGGGCGGAATCGGGGGTCGGGGCGGTGCTCATACGGGCTCGATGATCGGGCCGCCGGCCGCTGGCGGCAACGGCGAAAGTGCGTCTTGCAATCAGTCGTAAGATGTCGTACAACCTCGTCGAACGCACATCCGCCCATGTCCGAATTCGCCCTTCTCGAACGTCGCCGACCCAAGAGTCTCGCCCTCGGCGTGGTCGAGGAGTTGGCCGACCGGATCCGCGACGGCCGGCTGCCGCCCGGCGCCAAGCTGGCGACCGAGGCGGCGCTGATGGGCGAATTCGGCGTCAGCCGCACCGTGATCCGCGAGGCGCTCTCGAAGATGCAGGCCTCCTCGCTGGTCGAGACCCGGCACGGTGTCGGCACCTTCGTCACCGGCCGGGCCGACTCGCCGGTGTTCCAGATCCGCAGCGACCAGCTCGCCACCCTGCGCGACGTGGTGGCGATGCTCGAGCTGCGCATCGGCGTCGAGACCGAGGCGGCGGGGCTGGCGGCGCAGCGCCGCACCGCCGCCAACCTGGAGACCATGCGTCAGGCGCTCAACGCGTTCACTCAAGCGGTGGAAAGAGGAAGCGACGCAGTAGGCGCTGACTTTCGCTTCCATCTCGAGATCACCCGCGCGACCCAGAACGCGCATTTCGAAAGCCTGGTGCAGACCCTCGGCACCGCCATCATTCCCCGCGCCCGCCTCGATCCTTCGGCGGCTTCGGCCGACGAGCGCCAGGCCTACCTGCGGCGCGTCAACGCCGAGCATGGCTCGATCCTCGACGCCATCGCCAACCGCGACAGCGAAGCGGCGCGGGCGGCGATGCGCACCCACCTCGCCAACAGCCGCGAACGCCGCCGCCGCGCCGGCCAGCTCTGAACCGGAGCGGATCCGCTCCGGATGTACGACAACTCAGGAGAACGACTTGACCTCTCTCGTCCGCCGGGCCTTCGTGGCCGGCTTCGCCCTCGCCCTCGCCGCCCCGGCCGCGCTCGCCCAGACCTGGCCGGCCAAGCAGATCCGGATCATCGTGCCCTACACCCCCGGCGGCTCCTCGGACATCATCGCCCGGGCGATCCAGCAGCCGCTGCAGGACGCGCTCAAGCAGACCGTGATCGTCGAGAACAAGCCCGGCGCCAACGGCAACACCGGCACCGACTTCGTTGCCAAGTCGTCGCCCGACGGCTACACGATCCTGCTCTGCGACGTCGGCGCGCTGGCGATCACCCCGTCGGTCTACAGCAAGCTGCCGTTCGACCCGGCCAAGGACCTGGTCGGCATCACCATGCTGGCCTACTCGCCGCACCTGCTGGTGGTGCACCCTTCCGTGGCGGCGAACAACCTGAAGGAGCTGGTCGCGTTTTCCAAGACCGGCAAGCTCGACTTCGCGGTCACCGCGATCGGCAGCGCGCCGCACCTCGCCGGCGTCGCAGTGGAGAAGGCGACCGGCGCGAAGTGGGTCTACATCCCGTACAAGGGCGGTTCGCAGGCGATCGGCGACACCGTCGCCGGCCAGACTCAGGTGCTGATGAACGGCATGCTGGCGACGCTGCCGTTCGTGCAGTCCGGCAAGCTGAAGGTGCTCGGCGTCTCGAAGTCGACCCGCGTGCCGCTGCTGCCGAACGTGCCGACGATCGCCGAGCAGGGCGTGGCCGGATTCGAGTCCGGCACCTGGCAGGGCGTGCTGCTGCCGAAGGGAACGCCGCCCGAGATCGTGGCCAAGCTCAATGCCGAGCTGACCCGGATCATCCGCTCGCCCGAAGTGCGCTCCCGGCTGACGGCGCAGGGCGCCGAGGTCTACACGATGACGCCGACCGAGTTCTCCGCCTTCTTCGACCGCGAGCAGAAGCGCTGGGCCACGGTCGTCGCCGCCGGCGGCGTGAAGCTCGACTAGAACCACAACAACAACCACGAGAACGCGATGCCGACCCCTGCCGCCCCTTACCGCACCTTCCCCAACTCGTTTCGCCAGCGCCTGCTCGGCGGCGAGACCCTGATCGGCTGCTGGTGCTCGCTCGCCAACCCGATCACCACCGAGGTGCTCGGCGTGGCCGGCTTCGACTGGCTGCTGCTCGACGGCGAGCATTCGCCGAACGACGTCACCACCTTCATCCCGCAGCTGATGGCGCTCAAGGACAGCGCCAGCGCGCCGATCGCCCGGCCGGCCTCGAACAACGTGGTCGAGATCAAGCGCCTGCTCGACGCCGGCTTCTACAACTTCCTGGTGCCGATGGTCGAGAGCGTCGATGAGGCACGCCGCGCGGTCGCCGCGACCCGCTATCCGCCCAAGGGCATCCGCGGCGTCTCGGTCTCGCAGCGCAGCAACCGCTTCGGCAGC
Organism: Caldimonas sp.; assembly: GCA_036509055.1. Lineage (GTDB taxonomy): Bacteria > Pseudomonadota > Gammaproteobacteria > Burkholderiales > Burkholderiaceae_C > Schlegelella_A. The sequence continues at coordinate 3,079 of DATCGH010000350.1, read as the reverse complement.
GTGCCCGACTACTTCGCCGGCATCGACGAGCAGATCTGCGTGCTGGTGCAGATCGAGAGCCGAAAGGGCCTCCAGGCCGCGACCGAGATCGCCTCGGTCGAGGGCGTCGACGGCGTGTTCGTCGGCCCCTCGGACCTGGCGGCGGCGCTCGGCCACCTCGGCAACGCCAACCATCCGGAAGTGCAGCAGGCGATCGCCGCGGCGTTCGAGGCTGTCAAGGCGGTGGGCAAGCCGCTCGGCATCCTCGCCCCGGTCGAGGCCGACGCCCGCCGCTATCTGGAGATGGGGGCGCGGTTCGTCGCCGTCGGCAGCGACCTCGGCGTCTTCCGCAACGGCACGCAGGCGCTGCGCGACCGCTTCAAGACGCCTTGACGGCGCTGTCCGCCGTCGGCTCCTGCCGACGGCCCTCGAACAGGTCGCGCCCCTTGGCCAGGGCGCGGATCTTGGCGTCGGCGATCGAGCGCTTCAACATCCAGAAGCCGCAGTCCGGGTGGATGTACTTCACCCGGCCGGCGCCGAGCAGCGACTCGGCGCGCTCGATCGCCCGCGCCACCGCGTCGGCCGACTCGACCTCGGTCGCCTTGATGTCGACCACGCCGAGGCCGAGGCCGATCTCCGGCCGCAGGTCCTTGAACACCGCCAGTTCCTCGGGCGGCCGGTGCGCGCACTCGAGCACCACGTGGTCGGCATGGAGGGCGTTGAGGTAGCTCATGAGCTGTTGCCAGCTGCCCTTCTGCACGCTCTGCCCCCCGTAGTTGCCGAAGCACAGGTGCACCGCCGGCGTCGACGGCACGGCGTCGAGCACCCGGTTCATCGCCGAGGCTGCCCATTCCCATTCCTCGGGATGGCCCGGCAGATTGGCCTCGTCGATCTGCACCACGTCGGCATCGAGATAGTGCACCTGTTCGGCGAGCACATCGGCCAAGGCGTGGGCGAGATCGGCGGTGGTGCCGTAGTGACGGTCGAGCAGGGTCTTGGCCAGCATATGCGGGCCGGTGACGGTGAACTTGAAGGTCCGGGTGGCCAGCGCCGACGCCCGCTGGCAGGCGCCGGGCAGGTCGAGCGTACCGCTGCCGACCGGGCCTTCGACGACGCCCGGCGGCCGGGTGCGAAAGCGCATCCCCGGCATTGCCCGGTAGGCCATCACCTCGTCGAAGCTCATGGCGTGGCGGATGCCGGACATCGGCCGCACGAAGTACTCGATCATCCCGTTGGTCTCGGGATGGTTGAGGTCGAAGCGGTAGAGCTCGCCGTCGCAGACCACGTCGACGCCGGCCTGCTCCTGGGTGGCGATGACCACCCGGGTGGCGTCGATCAGAACCTGCTCGGAAGGCGCGGCCGCCAGCCAGTCGGGCACCGGGTAGGAGCCGACGACGGTGGTCTTGATGCGCGGCGACGAGACGCTCATGGACATGCCCGCGGCGCGGGTCACTTCGGCATCTTGATCGAGCGGTCGAGGAACTCGTTGGTGTAGGCGACCTTGACGTCGAACGGCTGCTCAAGGCCGAGGTAGGTCTTGACGATGTCGTAGTCGGCGGCCATGCGCGCGTCGTCGAGGATGCCGAGGGCCACGCCTTCGGAGTACTTGTCGCGCATCAGCACCTGCACCAGCTGCCAGTTGGTGGTCTCGTTGGCGAGCTGCAGCGCGCCGTTGGCGTCGATCAGCGCCTGCACGCACGGCGCCGGCGTGGCGACGCAGGCGGCGAACGCCTTCTGCGTCACCTTGACGAAGGCGGCGACGGTCGCCTTGTTCTTCTTCAGGTAGTCGCCGTTGACGATGATGGTGTTGCCGTAGGTGTTGAGGCCGGCGTCCTTCCAGGCGATGAAGCCCATGTCGTCGCCGAGCTCGCGCTGGAAGATGTGATGGATGTTGTAGAACGAGGTGGTCGCGTCGATCGACTTCGACTTCAGCGCCGCGAGCTTCGGGTTGGCGTCGATGTTGACCCAGGTCACCGAGTTCGGGTCCATGCCGTTGGCCTTGGCCAGCGCCGGCCAGATGGTGCGCGCGCCGTCGCCGGCGGGGTTGCCGATCTTCTTGCCGGCGAGGTCCTTCACCGACTTGATGCCCGAGCTCTTCAGCCAGTAGAGGCCCTGCGGCGAGTTGGCGTAGACGTTGAAGACGCCCACCGTGTCGGCGCCCTTGCCGCGCAGCGTCAGCGCGTTCGGCATGTCGGCGAGGCCGATCGGGTTCGCGCCAGCGCCGACCTTCTGCACCGCGACCGCCGAGCCCTTGCCCGGCTCGATCTCGAGGTCGATGCCGGCCTCCTTGTACCAGCCCATCTTCTTGGCGTAGTAGTAGGGCACGTGGTCGCCACCCGGCACCCAGTTGAGGATGAAGTCGACCTTGGTCTGGGCGAACGAGGGCGCGGCGGCGAAGCCGGCGGCCGCGGCCACGGCGAGAAGGGCGAGACGGCGAACGAGCGTCATGGGGGATTCCTGCGGATTGGGGGTCGTCTTTCAGTCTAGCAACCGCCATCCCCCCGGGACCAGAGCGTTGACCCCGATAGCGCCGACGCGCCCCTATCATCGGCGCGGCCCGAACGAGACCCGCCGCCGCCCCCCCGATGAACAACAACGAACGCTGGAACCGAACGCTGATGGCGGTGGCCTCCCACCTCGCCCTCCTGCTCGTCTGGTATCTGTTCGTCAAGTTCGGCAACGTGCCGAAGTTCGTCATGCCCTCGCCCGAGGACACCCTGAAGACGCTCGGTGCGGGCAACTACAGCTGGTGGACCAACTGCCTGGTGACCGCGACCGAGATCTACGGCGGCTACCTCGCGGCGCTGGTGGTCGGCGTGATGCTCGCCCTCGCCTTCACCTGGTCGAAGCCGCTCGAGGCGCTGATGATGCCGCTGCTCGTCAGCCTCAACATGATCCCGAAGGTGGCGCTCGGGCCGCTGATCATCGTCTGGTTCAAGTACGGGATCGTGCCGAACATGCTGATCGCGTTCTCGATCTGCGTCTTCCCGATCCTGCTGACGACGGTGCGCGGCCTGCGCGAGGTGGAGCCCGACCTGCTCGACCTGGTGAAGAGCCTGCGCGGCTCGCGCTGGCAGACCTTCACCAAGATCCAGCTCCC
>DATCGH010000349.1:0-2507 GCA_036509055.1 Caldimonas sp. | reverse complement strand
GCAGGGGTTGATCCGCTCGAAGGGGCGCAGGTCCATGGCGACGTTCAGTGCCACACCGTGATAGCAGCAGTGCTTACTCACTTTCACGCCGATCGAAGCGATCTTGGCGAGGCCTTCGAACTTCGCCCCGGGATCGGCCGGCGGCGTGTGGGCCGCGTGGCCGAACGGATCATCGGGCCGGACGTAGATGCCGGGCTCACCGCGCACCCGATGGCCGGTGACGCCGTGGGTCTCGAGCGTCTTCAGCAGCGCCTGCTCGAGCCGGAACACGTATTCCTTGACGTAGATGCCGAGCCGGCGCAGGTCGACCAGCGGATAGGCGACCACCTGCCCCGGCCCGTGGTACGTGACCTGGCCGCCGCGGTCGCTCGCCACCACCGGGATGCCGCCGGGATCGATCACGTGCTCGGCCCGCCCGGCGATGCCCTGGGTGAAGATCGGCGGGTGCTCGCACAGCCAGACCTCGTCGGGCGTGACCGCGTCGCGCGCCGCCGTGAAGGCGCGCATCCCGTCGTAGCTCAGGTCCCAGGCGACCGGGCCGAGGCGCTTGACGATCATCCGTGCACGCGCCCCGGCTCCAGGCTCAGAGCACGACCTTGACCAGCGGATGGGTCGAGAGCGTCCGGTACAGCTCGTCGAGCTGCTCGCGGCTGGTGGCGTTGATCGTGATCGTCACGCCCAGGTACTTCGAGCCGCTGCTCGGCCGGAGCTCGATCGACGATGCGTCGAACCCGGGGTCGAAGCGGCGTGCGATCTCGGTCACTGCGTGCACGTAGCCCTCGGCGTTGACGCCCATCACCTTGATGGGGAAGCGCGACGGGTATTCGATCAGCGACTTTTCGGGCGGGATGTCCTGCATGACAGTGGTCGTTTCCATCGCTCCGATATGCGGGCGATCGGCCGGTATGCAAATCCTGCGCCGAGTCGCAAGCCCTCAGATCGACTGGGTCTGCTTGGCCCGCTGGTAGGCCTCGTACAGCCGGGCGTAGATCGGCCCGGGCTTGCCGCGCAAGGCGCCGTGGCCGACGGCATCGCCGTCGAGCGTCGTCACCGGCAGGATCTCCTTGGTGGCCGAGCTGAGCAGGATCTCGTCGGCGGCGTTGACCTCGCCCTCGGAGATCGGCCGGAGGTTGTAGGCGATGCCGCACTCCTCGCACAGCTCCTTGATCAGCTCGTAGCGGATGCCCTCGAGCACGTGCTCGCTCTTCGGTGGCCCGAGCACCGCGCCCTCGTGCACGACCCAGACGTTCGACGCCGCCGCCTCGGTGAGGAAGCCGGCGCGGAACATGATCGTCTCCAGCGCGTCGCGGTCGGCCGAGATCTGCCGCGCCAGCACGTTGCCGAGCAGCGAGGTGCTCTTGATGTCGCCGCGCTCCCAGCGAAAGTCGCGGGCGCTGACGCAGGCCACGCCCTGATGGCGCTGCTCGCCGCTGGCCGGCCGCATCGGGCTGGCCATCATGAACACCGTCGGCGGGATGCCGAGCGGCATGACATGGTCGCGCATCGCCACGCCGCGGGTCACCTGGATGTAGACCAGCTGGTCGGCGGCGGCGCCGTGCTCGAACAGCGCGGCGATCAGCTTCCTGCAGCGCTCGAGCCACTGCTCGCGGCTCAAGGGGTTGTCGATCCGCAGCTTGCCGAGGCTGCGTCCGAGCCGGGCCATGTGCTCCTCGAAGCGGAAGAGCTTCTTCTCGTAGACCGGCACCACCTCGTAGATGCCGTCGCCGAAGACGAAGCCGCGGTCGAGGACCGAGACCTTCGCCTCCGAGAGCGGCAGGTACTCGCCGTTCAGGTAGCAGAGGGTATGCGGAATGTTCATTGCGTTTCGCCGATTGTCACTTGATCCAGAGCCGGATCGCGTCCCAGGCACGGCCGAAGAGTCCTGCCTGCTCGACCCCTTCCATCACGACCAGCGGCACCTCGATCACCGGCGCGCCGGCCGAAGTAGCCACCTTGATCGTGCCGACCCGTTGCCCCTTGGCAAGGGGCGCCACCAGCGGGTCGGTGCGCTCGATCTTGGTCTGGAGCTTGCCGCCCTCGCCCTTGGGCACGCTCACGAACAGCGCCCCGGGGGCGGCGAGCTTGGCCTCGCGCTCGGTGCCCTTCCAGACCGGCACGGTGGCGATCGGCTTGCCGTCGTCGAACAGGCGCAGGGTGTCGAACGCCTGGAAGCCCCAGTTCAGAAGCCGCTGGCTCTCGTTGGCGCGCGCCTCCATCGACGTGGTGTTGAGCACCACCGTCAGGATCCGGCGCTTGCCGGCGCCGCCCGCGGTGCCGAGGTTGGGGAACTCGCGCTGCGCGGTGGCCAGCAGGCAGTAGCCGGCGGCCTCGGTGTAGCCGGTCTTCATGCCGTCGACCGTCGGGTCGCGGCGCAGCAGCAGGTTGCGGTTCGGCTGGGTGATGTTGTTGTAGCGGTACTCCTTCATCGAGTAGTACGGGAAGTACTCGGGGAAGTCGCGGATGATGTGGCTGGCGATCACGGCGATGTCGCGCGCGGTGCTGCGGTG
>DATCGH010000348.1:0-2412 GCA_036509055.1 Caldimonas sp. | reverse complement strand
GTGCTCGAGCTGCGCGAGAGCGTCGGCGAGTTCGAGAAGCCGAAGTTCTTCAATTACCGGCAGAAGATCTGCGCCCACAGCCGCAACGAGCAGATCGGCTGCACCGCCTGCATCGAGGTCTGCTCGGCCGAAGCGATCCGCAGCGACGCCTCGCTCAAGGGGCGCAGCGGCGGCGGCGGCGGGATCGTCGTCGAGCCGCACCTGTGCGTCGGCTGCGGCGCCTGCACCACGGTCTGCCCGAGCGGCGCGCTGAGCTATGCGACGCCGCGGCCGGAGGAGCTGGGACAGCGCATCCGCACGCTCCTCGCCACCCACGCGCGGGCCGGCGGGAAGGACGCGGCGCTCCTGATCCACAGCCAGGGTGCGGGTGCGAACGTCATCGGCGCGCTCGGCCGGGCGGCGCGCACCGACGCCGCGGTGCGCGGCCTGCCGGCGCGCGTCCTGCCGCTCGAGGTCTGGCACACCGCCTCGGTCGGCATCGACCTCTGGCTGGCGGCGATCGCCTTGGGCGCGGTGCAGGTCTGGGTGCTGATGACCGACGAGGAGGCGCCCGACTACCGGCGCGCGGTCGCCGCGCAGATGGAGGTGGCCCAGGCGATCCTCAGCGGGCTCGGCTTCGGCAGCGGCCATTTCGCGATCGTCGATGCCGCCGGCGTTGTCCTCGACGCCTCGGCCTTGCCGGCGCGCGGGCCGGCGTCCGCCGTCGTGCCCGGATCCGGCCGCCTCGTCGACCCGGCGATCGCGGCCGTCGACCGGGCCCTGGCGGCGCCGGCGGCCACCGGCGTCGGCCGGCCGGCGACCTTCAGCGTCCAGGCCGACAAGCGGACCACGCTCGACCTGGCGCTCGACCACCTGATGCAGTCGGCGACGAGCGTCCCCGAAGCGATCGCCCTGCCGGCGCCGGCCAGCCCGTTCGGCAACCTGATCGTCGACACCGCCGCCTGCACGCTTTGCCTGGCCTGCGTCGGCGCCTGTCCGGAGGCGGCGCTGGCCGACAACGCCGACCGGCCGCAGCTGCGCTTCTTCGAGAAGAACTGCGTCCAGTGCGGCCTGTGCGCCAGCACCTGCCCCGAGGACGCGATCCGCCTCGAGCCGCGCCTCCTGCTCGCCGACGGCGGCAAGGCCCGGGCCCAGCCGCGGGTGCTCAACGAGGCCGAGCCGTTCTGCTGCGTGCGCTGCGGCAAGCCGTTCGGCACGCTGCGGGCGATCGAGCTGATGATCGCCAAGCTCGGCAGCCATGCGATGTTCCAGGGGGCCGCGGCAGCGCGCCTGAAAATGTGCGGCGACTGCCGCATCGTCGACATCCACAGCGACCCCGGCGAAGTCCGGATCGACCAGCTGTGAGCCGCGACGCCCTCTCCGCGGTTCGCTTGCGCAGCGCCGACGAGCACGAGGAGCTGGCCCGGGCCGAGGTCTACGGCCTGCTCGCCCACCTCTTCTACGCGCCGCCGGGGGACGAGCTCCATGCGCAGCTTCGGGTCGCCGTGACCGAGGCGCCGGTCCGGGGCGCGTTCCTGGAGCGTTCGTGGAGCGAAGTCGTCGCCGCCGCGCGCCGGCTCGATGCCGACGTCGTCGCCGACGAGTACGCCGACCTCTTTCTCGGCGTCGGCAAGCCGGAAGTGTTTCTCTACGGCTCCTTCTACCTCGCCGGCAGCCTCAACGCCAAGCCGCTGGTGACGCTGCGCAGCGACCTGAAGACGCTCGGGCTGGAACGGCCGGAGGCCGTCACCGAGACCGAGGACCACCTGGCGAGCCTGTGCGAAGTGATGCGCTACCTGATCGCCGGCGACGACGTCGGCGTCAGCAACCTGGGCGCGCAGCAGCGCTTCTTCAATGCCCATCTTCGCTCCTGGGTCGAGTCGTTCTGCGACGCCCTGGAGGCGCATCCCCGCGCAGACTTCTACCGCGCCCTGGCCGGATTCAGCCGTGACTTTTTCGCGATCGAAGCGCAGGGCCTCGACCTGCTCGATACTTGAGCTTTTCCGTCTATGAAATCGAGTACATCACCCGATTGACGCCCGTTGGGCGACTGAAATAGATTTCCCATGAAAGAGCCCCACACTGGGCCCCCGGATTCCGAAGGAGACCGCGCGATGAAGACCCCTACCGCCCCGCAGAACCTGCCGGGAGGCGAAAAGTCGGCGCCTCGGCTCGGCCGTCGCGGCCTCTTGCTCGGTGCTGGCGTCGCCGGCGCCGCCGCCGTCGCGGCGGGCGGCCTGCACCGTGCCGTCGTTGCCGAAGCCACCGCCGTCGCTCCGGCGGCCGCCGAAAGTCAGGGTTACCGCCTGACGCCGCACGTCCTGCGCTACTACGAAACCACGAAGGCCTGACCGGCCGTCGACGGGAGATCACGATGCTGCTCACGCGCAAATCCTCCGGTCGCGCCAGCGCTCCGGTCTCGTCACTGGTCGC
>DATCGH010000347.1:0-3528 GCA_036509055.1 Caldimonas sp. | reverse complement strand
GGGCAACGCCCTGGCCGGGCGGCTGCTGATGGGCTTCGGCCTGGTCTCGGTCGTGGTCGCGGCGTTCTTCCTGTCGCGCCAGAAGGACGTCAAGCGCATGTTCGCGTACTCGTCGATCGAGCACATGGGCCTGATCGCGTTTGCCTTCGGGCTCGGCGGCCCGATCGCCAACTTCGCCGGGCTGCTGCACATGACCGTGCACTCGCTCGTCAAGTCGGCGATCTTCTTCGCGGTCGGCCACGCCACGCAGAAAGCCGGCACCCAGGTCATGGCCGACATCCGCGGCCTGATCAAGGTCAGCCCGACGGTGGGATGGGGGATGATGCTCGGCTCGCTGGCGATCCTCGGCATGCCGCCGTTCGGCGTCTTCGCGAGCGAGTTCCTGATCCTGACGACCGCGATGCGCGAGCAGCCCTGGGCGACGCCGTTCCTGCTGCTCGCGCTCGGCGTCGCCTTTGCCTCGGTGTTCGGCCGGGTCCTGCCGATGGTCTTCGGCGAGACCTCGGTCAAGCCGCTGGCGCATTCGCCGGCGCTGCTGCCGGTGTTCCTCCATCTCGGCCTCGGCCTGATGCTCGGGCTGTACGTCCCGCCCTACCTCGTCGGCTGGTTCACCCAGGCGGCGCGAATGCTTGGAGGCTGATCCGGTGCAAATCCCCGGCCTGACCCTCGCGCTCGACCGCCTGCCCGCGCCGCTGCCGATCTGGCGCGGCCGCGTCGACGCCGATGCCTGGCAGGTCGCCGCGCGCACCGTGGCCGCGAGCGACGGGCGGCTGGTCGCGCTCTGGGGCGCCGACGGCGGCTGGCGCGAGGCCGGGGGCTTCTCGGTCTGCGCCGCCTACGCGCTTGCCGAGGGCCTTGTCTGGCTGGAGCATCCGCTGCCCGCCGATGCGCCGACCTACCCCGATCTGGCGCCGTTCTTCCCGTGTGCAGTGCGGATGCAGCGCGCCGCGGCCGACCTGCTCGGCATCGTCGCCGCCGGTGCGCGCGACACCCGGCCCTGGCTGGACCACGGCGCCTGGCCGCCCGACACCTTCCCCTTGCACCAGCAGACCGCAGCCGGTGCGGGCCTGCCCGGCAGGGAAGTCGTCGAGTACCCGTTCGTTCGCGTCGCTGGCGACGGCGTCCACGAGATCCCGGTCGGCCCGGTGCATGCCGGGATCATCGAGCCGGGGCATTTCCGCTTTTCGGTCGTCGGCGAGAAGGTGCTGCGCCTGGAAGAGCGGCTCGGCTACACGCACAAGGGCATCGAGAAGCGCTTCACCGAGCTCGCCCCGCTCGAGGCGCATCGCCTCGCCGGGCGGGTCTGCGGCGATTCGACGGTCGCCTACGCCTGGGCCTATTGCATGGCACTCGAATCCGCTGCCGGCTGCGCGGTGCCACCGCGCGCGGCGTGGCTGCGCGCGCTCCTCCTGGAGCGCGAGCGCGTGGCCAACCACCTCGGCGACCTCGGCGCGCTCGGCAACGATGCCGCCCTGGCGTTCGGCCTATCCCAATTCTCCCGGCTGCGCGAAGAGTGGCTGCGCGTGTCGAAGGCCGTCTTCGGCCACCGGCTGCTGATGGACAGCGTCGTTCCGGGCGGCACCGCGGTCGATCTCGACCCCGAAGGCGCAGACCGGATCGCCCGGCAATGCGATGCCGTGCAGCTCCAGGTGAAGGAGCTGCGGGCCATCTACGACGAGCACGCCGGCCTGCAGGATCGCTTCATCGGCACCGGCCAGGTCAGTCCCGAGCTCGCCGCCGACCTCGGCCTGACCGGGCTCGCGGCCCGGGCCAGCGGCCGGGCAAAGGACTTGCGCCACGACCATCCGTGGCCGCCCTACGACGCCCTGCACGCGGCGATGGCGAGCCATCGTGCCGGCGACGTCGCGGCGCGGGTCGCGGTCCGCTTCGCCGAGCTGTTCGAATCGCTGCGCCTGATCCGGGCGATCGTGACCGAGATGCCGGAGGGCGAACACCGCAGCGAACCGCGCCTGAGCGAAGACGCGTCGGTCGGTGCCGGCTGGGTCGAGGGCTGGCGCGGCGAGGTTTTCGTCGCCCTCGAGCTCGACGCCGCCGGGCGCGGCCACGCGATCCGCCGCTGCCACTGCCATGACCCGTCGTGGCAGAACTGGCCGGTGCTCGAGCATGCGGTGATCGGCAACATCGTTCCCGACTTCCCGCTGATCAACAAGTCCTTCAACCTCAGCTACACGGGGCATGACCTGTGAGCCGCGCATCCATCAAAAGGACCTAGGCGATGTGGAAGATCATCCGCCAGATCGCCCGCACCGGCATCCGCAGCGAAGCGCCGCCCGCGAGCTCCGACGCGCTGCGGGTCGAAGCCGAGCACATCCAGGGCGAGGTGCTCGCCATCCTCGGCCGGGCGCTGGCGATCCGCCAGGTCGACGCGGGATCGTGCAACGGCTGCGAGCTGGAAATCAACGCGCTCGACAACCCGTACTACAACCTCGAGGGCCTCGGGATCCGCTTCGTCGCCAGCCCGCGGCACGCCGACCTGCTGCTCGTCACCGGCCCGGTCTCGCGCCACATGGAGCTCGCCCTGGCCCGCACCTACGACGCGACGCCCGCCCCCAAGCTGGTCGTCGCGGTCGGCGACTGTGGTTGCGACGGCGGCATCTTCGGCACGAGCTACGCGACGCGCGGCGGCGTCGGCAGCGTCCTCGCGGTGGACGTCGCCGTGCCGGGCTGCCCCCCGGCGCCGATCGAGATCCTGCGCGGCATCCTCACGGCGGTGCGCCGTTTTCGGCCGGACCCGAAGGAATTCTCGGGCGGCTCGTCCTGAGTCCCGGATCGCCGACCGCCGGCGCCCTGGCCGGCATGAGCTGCGTTATCCTCGTCGGCGCGAAAGAGGACACGGGTGGGATATCTCGACGAACTGAAACGCCAGGCCGACGAGGCGCGGGCCCGCAACTCGGTCGACCTGGCGGCGCTGGAGCGCAATTCGCTCGTCACCGACGGCGCCTGCAACGCCGCGTTTCGCTACCTCGCCAGCCTGGCGCAGCAGCTCAACGTGCTGCAGCCGGTCTCGAAGGCGGCCTACCGCTTCGACGCGAAGAACACCTTCCGCAACCTGAAGATGAGCAACTTTCGCTGCGATTCTCGGCAGCGCAAGAACCGCAACGCCGAGGTGTTCGACTACGTCGTCCTCGGCTTCGACCTGAAGACCGGCACCCGGGTGACGATCGCCAAGGATTTCCCGCCCGAGATCCAGAAGCTCGAGGCCCGTCTCACCCAATGCGGCGCCCAGTTCACCAGCGAGATCCTCACCGACCCGGAGAACGGCCGCTTCCTCGAGAAGCGCTTCGAGCTCAAGGCCGACTTCAGCGGCGTCGTCCGCATGATCCCCGACCACGACACCGCCTGGATCCAGTTCCAGGTGGTCAACCTCGAAGGCTTCGAGACGGTGACGGTGCAGTTCCCGGCGTTCGAGGTCGGCAGCCAGCGCCTCGACGAGCTCGCGCGCTGGATCGTCGGCGAGCCGAACGGCTTCCTGCGCGGCGGCCAGAACCTGCGCCGGGTCGAGTACTA
>DATCGH010000346.1:0-9356 GCA_036509055.1 Caldimonas sp. | reverse complement strand
CATCGGCGGCCTGCCGATGATCGAGGAGACGCAGAGCGAGTACGCGGCGCGCGGTGCGCGGCGCATCTCGCCGTTCTTCGTGCCGGCCTCGATCATCAACATGATCTCGGGCCATGTCTCGATCATGTTCGGCTTCCAGGGCCCGAACCTCGCCATCGTCACCGCCTGCACCACCGGGCTGCACTCGGTCGGCATGGCGGCGCGGATGATCCAGCAGGACGATGTCGACGTCATGATCGCCGGCGGCTCCGAATCGACCATCTCGCCGCTCGGCGTAGGCGGCTTTGCCGCGGCGCGCGCCCTCTCGACTCGCAACGACGATCCGGCCACGGCCTCCCGCCCCTGGGACCGGGACCGCGACGGCTTCGTCCTCGGCGAAGGCGCCGGCGTCCTCGTGCTCGAGGAGTACGAGCATGCCAAGCGGCGCGGGGTCGAGATCTATGCCGAGGTGGTCGGCTTCGGCATGGGTGCCGACGCCTTCCACATGACCGCGCCCAACGTCGAGGGACCGAAGCGCTCGATGAACGCCGCGCTGCGCTCGGCCGGCATCGCCCCGGACCAGGTTCAGTACCTCAACGCCCACGGCACCTCGACGCCGCTCGGCGACGTCAACGAGACCAACGCGATCAAGCTCGCCTTCGGCGACCATGCCAAGAAGCTGGTCGTCAACTCGACCAAGTCGATGACCGGGCACCTGCTCGGCGGCGCCGGCGGGATCGAGTCGGTGTTCACCGTGCTCGCGATCAAGAACCAGATCTCGCCTCCCACCATCAACATCTTCAACCAAGATCCCGAATGCGACCTGGACTACTGTGCCAACGCCGCGCGGGAAATGAAGATCGAGCACGCCGTCAAGAACAACTTCGGCTTCGGCGGTACCAACGGCACGCTTGTCTTCAAGCGGGTGTGACGCCGCGCGGCGCGGCCGATGCACGGCTCACCCCCCTGCGCCCTCACCGTCGCCCGATTCGGCGCCTGGCGTGCCGCGGTGGCAGCCCTTGCGCTCGCGGCGCTGGCATCGCTCGTCGCCTGGACCCTCACCTCGCCGCTCGGCGAGGGCACCTGGGCACGTGCCGGCGTCGCGCTCGCGGCGCTGGCCACCCTTGCCCTGGCGGCTTCGCTCTGGCGTCAGCCGGCGGTCGGGCTTCGCTGGGACGGGCTCGCCTGGACGGTCGAATGGCCGGCAAGCGCGCACCCGGTCTCCGGCCGGCTGGAGATCGCGATCGATCTCGGGTCGTTCCTGCTGCTCCGATTCACTCCGGCGGGCCGTTCCGGGCCGGCCTCGGTCCGGTGGATTCCGGTCGGCCGGGCCGGCCTGGAGCACGAATGGCATGCCTTTCGCTGCGCCGTGCACTCGCCGCAGCCGGGCGCCGGCTCAGCCGCGGCGAAACCGCGCCGACCCTGAACGATGAACTCCCCGGACGCCGACGCCCCGCTGGTCGAGCGGGTCAAGCAGGGCGACGTCAAGGCCTTCGAGATGCTGGTCGTGAAATACCAGCGGCGGATCGAGCGGCTGATCGGCCGGATGGTCCGCGACGTCGATCTTGTGCCGGACATCGCTCAAGAGACCTTCATCCGCGCCTATCGCGCGATCCCGCAGTTCCGCGGCGACAGCGCCTTCTACACCTGGCTGTACCGAATCGCGGTCAACACGGCCAAGAAGTCGCTGATGGATCTCAAGCGCGACCCCCTGGTCACCGAATCCGCCCGGGCGAGCCGGGACGAGGACGACGACCGGGTGCCGGCCGACAGCGAACTGAGCGACGGCGAGACGCCCGATGCGGTACTAGCCAGCAAACAGATTGCCGCCGCAGTGAACTTTGCCATCGAAGCCTTGTCCGAAGAATTGCGGCAGGCGATCACCTTGCGCGAGATCGAAGGCCTGAGCTACGAGGAGATCGCCGAGCTGATGAACTGTCCGATCGGGACGGTGCGGTCGCGGATCTTCCGGGCGCGCGAGGCGATCGCGACCCGGCTGCGGCCGTTGCTCGACACCCGCGAGGGCGAGCGGTGGTGAAATGGCTAGGGCGGCGAGCATCGAGGCCCGCCGTCCGCGTCGTCGGTTGAAGTGGAGATTGACATGTCGTCAGGGTTCGAGAAGGGTTCGGCAGCGGCGGAGCAGCTTTCTGCGCTCGCCGACGGCGAAGTCGATGCCGCCGCCGCCGGGGCGGCCTGCGGTGCCTGGAAAACCGACGCCGAGCTGCGCCGGACCTGGCACGCCTGGCATCTGATCGGCGACGTGCTTCGTTCCGAGGATCTGGCCTCCAGCGCCGAGCGCGACCAGCGCTTCCTCGTTGCCCTGCGTGGGCGGCTCGCCCTCGAGCCGGTCGTGCTGGCGCCCGAGGCGCGGCCCGCGGCGGTGGCGCCAGCGTCCAGCCGCCGCCTCGGCGGTCGCTGGCTGGTGCCTTCGGCGGTTGCCGCCGGCTTCACCCTGGTGGTCGGCACCTTCGTCGTCCTCGGGCCGACCGGCGCTCCGGCGCCGACGACGACGCTTGCCCGGGTCGCGACGCCGGCTGCGGTCGAATCGCCGATCGTCCAGGCGTCGGTGCGCGAGCCCGCGGCGCCGGAGCAGGTGGTGGCGCTCAACGGCCGGATGATTCGGGACCCGCGGCTCGAGCGCTATCTGGCAGCGCACAAGCAGTTCGCCGGCACCTCTGCGCTCGGCGTCCCTTCCACCTTCCTGCGCAGCGCCACGGTCGACGCCGAACCCCGCTGAGACGACGGACGATCGCCGCCCGAATGCTGTTGTCGCGCTCGCTCGTTCCGCTCGCTCTCGCCTGCGCGGCGATCGTGGGCGTGCCGGCGGCGCTGGCGCAGAACCGAGCGGCGGCGTCGTCGCCGCAGGCGAATGAAATGCGCGCCTGGCTGCTGCGCATCCACGAGGCCGCCAGCCGGCGCAACTTCCAGGGAACCTTCGTGGTGAGCGGCGGCGGCGGCGTCGCCAGCGCCCGGATTTCGCACTACCACGAAGGCGCGAACCAGTACGAGCGCATCGAATCGCTCGACGGCCGGCAGCGCAAGGTGTTCCGCCACAACGACGTCGTCCACACGCTCTGGCCGGCCAGCAAGGTGGCGATGATCGAGCAGCGCGGCCAGCTGAGCTCGTTTCCGGCGCTGCTGCAGGCGAGCGACGACCACCTGGCCGAGTGGTACGAGATGCAGCTCGAGGGCACCGACCGGGTGGCCGGCCACGAGGCCGACGTGCTCGCGGTCAAGCCGCGCGACAAGTCCCGCTACGGCTATCGCCTCTGGGCCGACCGCCCCTCCGGGCTGCTGCTGCGCGTCGACGTCATCGGCGAGCGGGGCGAGACGCTCGAGACCGCGGCCTTTTCCGAGGTCTCGATCGGCGTGCGCTCGCAGCCCGACAGCGTCGTCCAGGCGATGAAGAAGCTCGACGGCTACCGGATCGTCAAGCCGGTCCTGACACCCACCCGCCTCGAGGACGAAGGCTGGTCCATGCGACCGGCGACGCCCGGGTTCAGGCTCGTCAGCTGCATCCGCCGGCAGATGGAGATGCCCGGCGAGGCCGCCGGCGACCCGAACGCGGCGCCGGTGCTGCAGACGATCTATTCCGACGGCCTGACCTACGTCTCGGTCTTCATCGAGCGTTTCCGCGCCGACCGCCACACCGAGCCGGTGTTCGTCAGCCTCGGCGCGACCGTGACCTTCGGCCAGCGCCAGGGCGACTGGTGGGTGACCGTGGTCGGCGACACGCCGCCTTCGACCCTGAAGACTTTTGCTGCTGCGCTCGAGCGCAAAAAGCCGTAGAAACGGCTTTCGGGTCGCGAAGCCGCACACTTCCGTCCCTACTTCGCCATCTCTCCTCGACTTTCGACAGGTGTTTCGAATGCAACCGCTTCTCGCCTCGCTCGTCTCGGCCGCCGCCCGCCACGGCCTCGGCGCCGTCGCGCTCTCGCTCAGCCTGGTCGCGACGGCCGTGTCGCTGCCGGCGAATGCCCAGGGTCTGCCCGACTTCACCGAGCTGGTCGACAAGGTCGGGCCGGCGGTGGTGAACATCCGCACCACCGAGCGGCCGCGTGCCGGCCGCGGCCCGGGCGGCGCCGAGATGGACGAGGACATGCTCGAGTTCTTCCGCCGCTTCGGGATCCCGGCGCCGAGCCGGCCGAATCCCCGCTCGCCGCAGGCGCCGGGGGATGGCGACGCCCAGCCGCGGGGCGTGGGTTCGGGCTTCATCCTCAACGCCGACGGCTATGTGCTGACCAATGCCCACGTCGTCGACGGCGCCGAGGAGGTGATCGTCACCCTGGCCGACAAGCGCGAGTTCAAGGCCAAGATCATCGGCGCCGACAAGCGCTCCGACGTCGCCCTGGTGCGCATCGACGCCAGCGGCCTGCCGACGGTGCGGATCGGCGACGTCTCCAAGCTCAAGGTCGGCGAATGGGTGATCGCCATCGGCTCGCCGTTCGGCCTGGAGAGCACGGTGACGGCCGGCATCGTCAGCGCCAAGTCGCGCGACACCGGCGAGCTGCTGCCGCTGATCCAGACCGATGTCGCCATCAACCCCGGCAACTCGGGCGGGCCGCTGATCAACATGCGCGGCGAGGTGGTCGGCATCAACTCGCAGATCTACAGCCGCTCCGGCGGCTACCAGGGGATCTCGTTCGCGATCCCGATCGACGAGGCGGCCCGCGTCTTCGAGCAGCTTCGGGCTGGCGGCCGGGTGATCCGCGGCCGGATCGGCGTGGTCATCGACCGGGTGACCCGCGAGGTTGCGGAGTCGATCGGCCTCGGCAAGCCGGTGGGGGCGCTCGTCCGCCAGGTGGAAGCCGGCGGTCCGGCGGAGAAGGCGGGCGTCGAGGCGGGCGACATCATCACCAAGGTCGACGCCCGCAACGTCGAGAGCAACGTCGATCTGCCACGGATCATCGGCGGCATCAAGCCAGGCAGCAAGGCGAACCTGCAGGTCTACCGCCGCGGCGGCTACCGCGACCTGCCGGTGATCGTTGCCGAGCTCGAGCCGGAGAAAGTCGCGGCCAAGAAGCCGGCCGAGCGCGAGGGAGCCAAGCCGGCACCGCCGGTCGGCACCCTCGGCCTGGCACTCAGCGACCTGACCGACGCCCAGAAGCGCGACCTGAAGCTGAAGAACGGGGTTCGGGTCGAGAGCGCCGAGGGCATTGCCGCCCGGGCCGGCGTCAAGGAGGGCGACGTGATCGTCACCCTCGACAACGTCGAGGTGACCAGCGTCAAGCAGTTCGACGCCGCCGTCGCCAAGCTCGACAAGGCCAAGCAGGTCACCCTTCTGGTGCGCCAGGGCGAGGTGGCCAAGTTCCTGATCCTCAAGCCGGCGCGATGAAGGCGGGTTTACCCGCGCCGCTGGTGTGCGGGCGCTAACATTGGGTCCCGCGGCCGAGCCCGGACTGCGTCTGCACCATATAAGAGAGGGCCCTGGCCGGGCCTTCGGCCGCAGTCCTCCGAGGCAAGAAAATTGCCCCCAAAGCGTCCACAGGCATATGTGGATAATCTGTGGATGAAAATTCCTGTTGGCGGCCCGCAACGGCGAGAAATCAAGCATTGGCGCGGCTTGCGGCCGGGCGCTTTTGACTACAATGAAGTCCCAACAAGCAGTTGCCATACGTTTTGTTGGAAGGCGCGTCAGTCATTCGACGTGCCTTTTTTTTAGCTTCAGCACGGCGCTTCGCGCCTTCACATCGCTACGCGATGTGAGCTTGCGCTGAAACGGCTTTCGCCGTTTTATCTCCGGCTCAAGGCTCACGCAAACGACACTCGCGCAGCAATGGATCAGATCCGCAATTTTTCGATCATCGCCCACATCGACCACGGCAAATCGACCCTGGCCGATCGCCTGATCCAGCGCTGCGGCGGCCTGAGCGACCGGGAAATGGAAGCGCAGGTGCTCGATTCGATGGACATCGAACGCGAGCGCGGCATCACGATCAAGGCGCAGACCGCGGCCCTGAGCTACACCGCGCGCGACGGCCGCGTCTACAACCTCAACCTGATCGACACCCCGGGCCACGTCGACTTCTCCTATGAGGTGAGCCGCTCGCTCTCGGCTTGCGAGGGGGCGCTCCTGGTGGTGGACGCGAGCCAGGGCGTCGAGGCGCAGACGGTGGCGAACTGCTACACCGCGCTCGACCTCGGCGTCGAGGTCGTTCCGGTGCTGAACAAGATGGACCTGCCGCAGGCCGACCCCGATCGGGCCCGGGAGGAAATCGAGGACGTCATCGGCATCGACGCCGAGCACGCCATCCCCTGCAGCGCCAAGACCGGCGAGGGCATCGACGAGATCCTCGAGGCGGTCGTCCAGCGCATGCCGGCGCCGCGCGGCCGGCCCGACGGGCCGCTCAGGGCGATGATCATCGACTCCTGGTTCGACAACTACGTCGGCGTCGTCATGCTGGTGCGGGTGGTCGACGGGTCGCTTTCCCGCGGCGAGCGGATCCGCCTCATGGCCAGCGACGCGGTCTTCGGCGCCGAGCAGCTCGGCGTCTTCACGCCGCGCTCGGTGCCGCGCGACACCCTCGCGGCCGGCGAGGTCGGCTTCGTCATCGCCGGCATCAAGGAGCTGCAGGCGGCCAAGGTCGGCGACACCATCACCCTGGAGAAGAAGCTGCCGAACAACCAGGGCGTCGCCACCGAGGCGCTGCCCGGGTTCAAGGAGATCCAGCCGCAGGTCTTCGCCGGCCTCTACCCGACCGAGGCGAGCGAGTACGACCAGCTGCGCGACGCCCTGGAGAAGCTCAAGCTCAACGACTCGTCGCTGCGCTACGAGCCCGAGGTCAGCCAGGCGCTGGGCTTCGGCTTTCGCTGCGGCTTCCTCGGCCTGCTGCACATGGAGATCGTCCAGGAGCGGCTGGAGCGCGAGTTCGACCAGGACCTGATCACCACCGCCCCGTCGGTGGTCTACGAGGTGGCGCTCAACAACGGCGAGGTCCTGAAGATCGAGAACCCGTCGAAGATGCCCGACCTCGGCCGGATCGCCGAGATCCGCGAGCCGATCGTCACCGTCCACCTCTACATGCCGCAGGAATACGTCGGCCCGGTGATGACCCTGGCCAACCTGAAGCGCGGCGAGCAGAAGAACATGGCCTACCACGGCCGCCAGGTGATGCTCACCTACGAGATGCCGCTGGCCGAGATCGTGCTCGACTTCTTCGACAAGCTGAAGAGCGTCTCCCGGGGGTACGCCTCGATGGACTACGAGTTCAAGGAATACCGCGCCGCCGACGTCGTCAAGGTCGACATCCTGCTCAACGGCGACAAGGTCGATGCCCTGTCGATCATCGTCCACCGCAGCCAGAGCCAGTACCGCAGCCGGGCCGTCGTCTCGAAGATGCGCGAGCTGATCTCCCGGCAGATGTACGACGTGGCGGTGCAGGCGGCGATCGGGGCGAACATCATCGCGCGTGAGACAATCAAGGCCCTGCGCAAGAACGTCATCGCCAAGTGCTACGGCGGCGACATCACCCGCAAGAAGAAGCTTCTCGAAAAGCAAAAGGCCGGCAAGAAGCGCATGAAGCAGATCGGCTCCGTCGAGGTGCCGCAGGAAGCCTTCCTGGCCATTCTCCAAGTGGACGACTGATGGGCGTACTCACCGGTTTGCTGTATGCCTGCCTCGCCGTGTTCGCGGCCGGCTGGTACTTCAACAAGTGGTCGGGCAATTTTTCCCTGCTCCTTTTCATCCTGAGCGTCGTCACGTTCTGCTACTGGCTGGCCGAGCGCTTCCATTTCGCGCCGCAGCGCCGCCGGGCGGTCGCCGAGTTCGAGAAGCAGGACGCGGCGCGGCGCGAGCAACTCGCCGCCCAGGGCATCACCCGGGTCGACGACAACAGCGCCGAAACCCGCCAGGCCCTGCTGATGCAGCCCTGGTGGCTCGACTGGACCGCGGGCCTGTTCCCGGTGATCCTGGCCGTCTTCCTGCTGCGCTCGTTCCTGTTCGAGCCGTTCAAGATCCCGTCAGGGTCGATGAAGCCGACGCTCCTGGTGGGCGACCTGATCCTGGTCAACAAGTACCACTACGGCGTCCGCCTGCCGGTGATCAACAAGAAGATCGTCGCCCTCAACGATCCGCAGCGCGGCGACGTGATGGTGTTCCGCTACCCGCAGGACCCGAGCACCGACTACATCAAGCGCGTCGTCGGCATTCCCGGGGACGAGGTCTCTTTCCGAGGCCAGAAGCTCTACATCAACGGCCAGGCCGCCCCGCTCACCCCGAACGGGGAGTTCTACGACGACGATACGCGTCGTTACGAGAAGGAGTTCCTGGAGCAGCTCGGGCCGGTGCAGCATCACATCCTCATTAATCCTCAAACGTCGCCTTTTTTCGGGACGTCCGAGAGCCGCACGTTTCCGTTCCATGAAAACTGCAGCTACAGTGCCGAAGGCGTGACTTGCAAGGTGCCTCCCGGCAACTACTTCATGATGGGTGACAACCGGGACAACTCCCAGGACTCGCGCTACTGGGGCTTCGTTCCGGACGAGAACATCGTCGGCAAGGCATTCTTCGTGTGGATGAATTTCGGCGACCTGAAGCGAATCGGGTCGTTCCGATAGGGCAAGGAGTTCGGATGGAGCCGAGAGCTCGCGGCGGTCGCGGTCAACGCGGATTCACGATGTTCGGCCTGCTCTTCTGGGCGATCGTCGTCGGCTTCCTGGCGCTCATCGGCATGCGGGTGCTTCCCGCGCTCAACGAGTACTTCACCATCAAGCGGGCGATCAACAAGATCACCTCCGAAGGTGCTACCGTGCCGGAGATCCGCAACGCGTTCGAGCGGCAGAAGGACATCGAGTACGCGATCACCTCGGTTTCCGGCAAGGACCTGAGCATCACCAAGGAAAATGACAAGATCGTCGTCAGCTTCGCCTACGACAAGGAGATCGAGCTGATGAAGCCGGTGTACCTTCTTCTCAAATTCGAGGGTCGTTCGAACTAGTGCGCCCGGATCGTCTCTCTATCGCATGGATTCCCGCCTCGTCGTCCTCCAGCAGCGCATCGGCCACCGCTTCGCCGACCTCGCCCTCCTGCAGCGGGCCCTGACCCACCGCAGCTTCGGCACCGACCACAACGAGCGTCTCGAGTTCCTCGGCGACGCCGTTCTCAGTCTGGCCGTCTCCAGCCTCCTGTTCGACCGCCTCGGCGACTCCGACGAGGGCGACCTGACCCGCGTCCGCGCCCACCTGGTGCGCGAGGACAGCCTGCACCGCGCCGCCCTCCAGCTCGGCCTGCCGGAGCTGCTTCGCCTGGGCGAGGGCGAGGCCCGCGGCGGCGGGGCGCTACGCGCCTCGATCCTGGCCGACGCGCTCGAGGCCCTGATCGGCGCCACCTTCCAGGACGGCGGCTTCGTCGCCGCCCGGGCCCTGGTGCAGAGCCTGTT
>DATCGH010000345.1:0-4132 GCA_036509055.1 Caldimonas sp. | reverse complement strand
CGGGCCGAGGCGCCCGCGCCGCGCCGCCAGGGCGACGTTTTCCTCCACGCTCAGGCTGCCGAAGAGCTGCGAGGTCTGGTAGGTACGGGCGACGCCGGCACGGGCGATTCGCCAGGCGCTGCGCCCGGCCAGCGCCTGGGTGCCGAGGGCGAACGATCCGTCGCTGGCGCGGTAGAAGCCGCTCAGCATGTTGAGGGCGGTGGTCTTGCCGGCGCCGTTCGGTCCGATGAGCGCGGTGATGCGCGCCGGCGCTGCCGTCATCGACAGCGCGTCGACGGCGCGCAGGCCGCCGAACTGCATCGTCAGCGCCATGGCTTCGAGCCCCAGCCGCGGCCGCGTGGCGAGGCCGGCCGGAGACCCGGCCCAGCCGGGTTCGGCGACGGCCGTCTCCGGCCACCAGCGTTGGCGGACGCGGCGCAGCAGGCCGACCACGCCGTCGGGAGCGATCCAGAGCACGACCAGCAGCATCGCCCCGAACACCAGCAGACGCACGTCCTCGAAGTTGGAGAGCAGCTCGGGCAGGACGCCGACGACGACCGCGCCGACCAGCGGCCCGGCGACCGAGCCGGCGCCGCCGATCATGACCACGAGCACGAACAGGATCGACTGCACGAAGCCGAAGGTGTGCGGCGTGACGAAGCCGGCGAGCGGCGCGAAGAGGCCACCGGCCGCGCCGGCGCACACGGCCGAGACGGCGAAGGCCGTGCACTTGATCGCCACCGGGTCGAGGCCGATCGCTTCGGCCGCGGTCTCCGAGTCGCGCACCGCGCGCATCGCCGCGCCCCAGGTGCCGCGCGCGAGCCAGGCATAGCCGGCGAGGGCGATGCCGGCACCGAGGAGCGCGATCAGCGCCATCGCCCGTTCGCCCTTCGCCAGGCCGCCGAGCGCCGGCGCGCTGATGCCCATGATGCCGTTCTGCCCGCCGGTGAGGCTGCGCCACTCGACGATGCCGTTCTCGACCACGAAGCCGAAGGCGATCGTGATCATCGCCAGGTAGGGGCCGCGGGCGCGCAGCGCCGGCAGCGCGAGCAGGCCGCCGATCGCGCCGGCGAGCAGCGCGGCCAGCGGCCAGGCGAGCCAGAACGAGAGCTGCAGCCGGGTCGTGAGCAGGGCGACCGTGTAGGCGCCGATGGCATAGAAGCCGACGTGGCCGAGCGACACCTGGCCGGTCAGGCCGAGCAGCACGTTCAGGCCGATGCCGGCGATCGCCAGCAGCGCCACGTTGGCGAGGACGAAGACGTAGTAGCTGTTGACCTGGAGGGCGACCACGCAGGCGGCAGCGAGCACTGCGACCGCCGCCCCGACCTCGGCCGGCGAGCCGAGGCCGAGCAGCGCCGCCCGGCGCGAGGCCGGCGGCAGGGCGACGGCAGCGGCGGTCGCGCTCACACCTTCTTGGTCGCGACCTGGCCGAACAGGCCGCTCGGCTTCAGGGCCAGGGCCACGATCACGAGGGTGAAGCTGAGGATCTGGGTGAAGCCGGAACCGAGCGTCGTCGTGATCAGGGCCTCGGCGATGCCGAACAGCAGGCCCGCCGCCATCACGCCCCAGGCGCTGGTGATGCCGCCGAGGATGGCCACCGCGAAGGCCTTCAGGCCGAACAGCGTGCCCATGTCGGCGTTGACGTTGAAGAGCGGCGCGATCAGCACCCCGGCGATCCCGGCGAGCAGGGTGGAGAGCGCATAGGCCACGGCGATGACGCGCCGGATCGGAATCCCCATCAGGCGCGCCGCGACCCGGTTCTGCACCACCGCCAGCATCGCCGTGCCCCAGCGCGTGCGCCGCGACAGCGTGTGCAGCAGCGCGGCGAGCAGCAGGCCGACGACCGGAATCACGAGCTGCAGCGGATAGACGCCGAGCCCGACGCCGCCGAGCTCGATCGGCGCCTGCGCCAGCGACGACGGCAGGCTGCGCGGCTCCTTGCCATAGGTGAAGAGCACGACGTTGTCGAGGACGATGCCGAGCGCCACGGTCGCCATCAGCCAGGCGTCGGAGCCGCGGCGCACGAACGGCCGGACAGCGACGAACTCGACCACCAGGCCGTACAGCGCGCACAGGGCGAGCGCCAGGCAGACGGCGAGGGCGAACGGCCAGCCCAGCGTCTGCGCGAAGGCGAAGGTCAGCACCGCGCCGAGCATCATCGAGCTGCCCTGGGCGAAGTTGACCGTGCCCGAGACCGCGTAGGTCAGATAGAAGCCGAGGGCGATCAGGCCGTACATGCTGCCCAGGCCGATGCCGCTGATCAGCGCCGAGGTCAGCAGCATCGCCGGCTTCTCCCCGCGGTCGGACCGGCGCCCGAGGCGAGCCTCAGTTGCCGACCCCGACCGGGACGATGCGGTTGTCGATGAACTGCGCCCAGACGTAGTCGTCGGGGCCGAGGGCGTCGTGCCGGCCTTCGGCGAAGGGCTTGTTGTAGGTCTTGATCAGGCCCTCGTGCCGGCCGATCTTGTAGAAGCCCTGGCGGATCGCCTCGCCGTCGGTCGAGCCGGCGGCGGCGATCGCCAGCGCCGCGAGGTGCATCGAGTCGTAGGCATTGGCCACGCCGACCGCGGGCGTGATGTCGCCCGGGCCCTTGACGTTGGGGTACTTGGCGGCCATGGCCTTGATGACGCGCTCGCCCACCGGCGACTGCTTGCCGAAGAAGCTGTAGGTCTGGACGAAATGCACCTCCTTGCCGTTCGGGCCGGCGAGCTCGGTGAAGCGCCCGCCCGCAGGGCCCCAGTGGGAGACGATGGGCACCTTCCAGCCCATGCGGTCGAGCGACTTCACCACCTGGGCCGACGGGCCGACGTTGGCGACCAGGAACAGCGTGTCCGCGCCCGCGGCCTTGAGCCGCGTCAGCTGCGGCACGACGTCGACGTCGTTGGTCTCGAACTTCTCCACCCCGGCCGGCGCGACGCCCTTGGCGGCGAGCGCGTCCTTCAGGCCCTTCTCGTTCGACTCGCCCCAGGGGTTGTTGATCAGGATCATGCCCGGCTTGGCCGACTTGAAGGTCTTCTGCGCGTAGCCGAGCATGCCGATGTCGACGCTCTCGTCGACCGCGGAGACGCGGAACACGTAGTTCGGGTTGGCGCCGTTCTTGGTGATCGCGGTGCCGGCCGCCCAGGGGTCGATGAAGGGCATCTTCTCCTGGTTGACCAGGGGAACGATCGCCATCGCCACCGGCGTGTCGAGGCCGCCGATGATGAGCGCGACCTTCTCCTTGAAGATCAACTCGCGCGCCGCGACCACGCCCTTGGCCGGGTTCGATTCGTCGTCGCGCCGCACCAGCTCGAGCATGCGGCCGCCGAGCAGGCCGCCCTTGGCATTGATCTCGTCGATGGCGACCTGGGCGCCGCGCGAGATCGCCTCGCCGGCCAGCGCCGACTGCCCCGACAGGGCCGTGACCAGGCCGATCTTCAGCGGTCGGCGGCGCGTGCCGGCGCCAAGGACGCACCGATGGCGAGGGCGAGGGCCGAAGCGACGACGGCGCGGCGGCCGGCGCCGGGCTTCGCGGGCAGAGAGGAAGAGGGCATGGTCGGGGCTCCTTGAAGCTCGCGGCGGGACGGCCGCGGTTCGACGGGCAATGCAAGCCTCATGCCAAATGTGAACAATGTTGGACGAGACTCGTCGACAATCCTTCAAATGAATCGTCGACAGCACGGCACGGGCCTTGCTCGTTGCCCGCGCAAAGGAGCGCCACCATGACCACCGAAACCGCCGTGCCGCAGCCCGCGCCGTCCGTCACCGGGGAGCCGCGCTCGCCGGCGGCGATCGTCGACGAGTTCCTGCGCCTGATCATGATTCCCGACCCGACGGCGGCGCGGCGCTTCACCGCCCATGGGATGCGCATCCGCTTCACCGGCGGCCGGGAGATGAGCGACCCGGCCGAGTGCACCGCCTTCAACGCCGGCCGCTACCGCTGGGTGAAGAAGCGGATCGAGCGCACCGAAACGGTGAGCGGCGGCACCGATGCCGAAACCGTGGTCTACAGCATCGGCACCCTGCACGGCGAATGGCCCGACGGCACGCCGTTCGAGGGCAACCGCTATGTCGACCGCTACGTGGTGAGCCGGGGCCTGATCGTCGGCATGGAGGTCTGGAACGACAGCGCCGAGTGGCTGCTGGTCCGCGCCGGGCTGGCGACGCTGGAGCC
>DATCGH010000344.1:0-8869 GCA_036509055.1 Caldimonas sp. | reverse complement strand
CGATGCGCGAGGCGCGCGGCCTGCCGCGGCTCAACGCGATCATGCGGCTCTGGCTGCTGCGGGCGCGCGAGGTCGAGCTGCGCCAAGGCTGCATCTATTGCGCCGGCGCCTTCGAGTACGACGATCGTCCCGGGCCGGTGCGCGATCGGCTGCTCGAAGGGGTGAGGCGCTGGCGCGCCGCGCTCAAGCGCACGGTGATCCAGGCGATCGAAGCCGGCCATCTCCGAGATGACACGGAAGCCGAGCAGCTCGTGTTCGAGATGGATGCGCTCTTCACCGGTTTGATGCGCGATGCCCGCTTCCTGGAAGACGCCCGAGCGGCGGATCGCGCCTGGACCGCGTGGCAGCGCCTGCTGCAGGCCTCTCATGCGCCAGGCGTCGAGGTCGATTCGCAACGCGTCGGCGGCGCGACGGGGTCCGTCGGCCTCCTTCGTCACCGTCCTTCCTGAACGTCACGAATCTGGCATTGTGTCCCGTGGCCATATTTCGCACGACCGTGCTAAATCATCGGCCCGTTTCATCGGCCTCCTCCTGGAGACTCTCATGACCATCCTCCTCGCTTCTTTCATCGCCCTCGTGTCGTGGCGTGCCGGCCTGGCGCTGCGGCGGCTGTGCTCGGCGCTGCCGGATCGCAACATCGATTTCGAGCTCGTGCCCGACGACCTCGACCTGGACCGGCGGCCATGAGCGCGGCGACTCCGGCCAATCCCGCGGCAGCCTTCTACGCCACGCCGGCAGCGCGCCTGACGGGCGCCGCGCTGCGGCTCGCCGATCGATGGTCCCCGGCGCTCGCGACCCGGCTCGCGCTGCAGCTGTTCTTCACCCCGCTTCCGGGAAAGCAGCAGGCGCGTGCCCGCGCCGTGCCGGCTCCTTGGTCGCCGGAGCGCCATCCCTTCGAAGGCGGCGAGCTGATCACCTGGCGGAGCCGCAGTGCGGCGTCTGGCCGGCCACGCATCCTGCTCGTCCACGGTTGGGCGGGCGATGCGCAGCAGTGGCGGCCCCTCGGCGATCGTCTCGCCGCCGCAGGATTCGATCCGGTGCTGATCGACCTGCCGGCGCACGGCCGCAGCGACGGCGCCCGGAGCACGCTGCCGCAATGGGTGCGCGCCCTGTTCGCGGTGAGCGCCCGGCTCGGGCCCTGGCACGGCATCGGCGCGCATTCGCTGGGGGCCCTCGCGTCGGCGCACGCGGCGGCGCGCGGCCTGCCCGTGAAGCGGCTGGCATTGGTCGCGACGTCGCCGCCGCCGCGCCAGTTCCTGCGCTGGTTCGCCGGCATCCTTGGCCCGGGCGAAGCGCTGGCGCAGCGCATGCAGGACTCGATCGAGCGACGCGAAGGCGTGCCGATGGAGCAGTTCGAGCCGACCTGGCTGGGCACGCGGCTCGTGCAGCCGACCCTGCTCGTGCACGACCGCGACGACCGCACCGCCCCGTTCGCCGGTGCGGAGCGCTTTGCAGTGGCCATCGCCGGGGCGCGACTCGTCGCGTCGAACGGGCTCGGCCATCGCCGGGTGCTCGCAGACGAGAGCGTGCTCGACGGTCTGGTCGAGCACTTGCGCGGCGATGCCTGAGCCCTTCGGGAGTCAGAGCCCGAGGAACTCCTTCATCCGTGCTTTCTCGTCCGCCAGCTCGCGCTTGAACAACTCGTCGCGAACCGTGTCGTCGGCGAACCGGGTCTGCAGCAGCAGCCGACCGTCCCGTACCGAGGCGTTGCCCCAGCCCGCCATTCGATCGCGCCAGAGCAGGGGCAGGGCGTAGTAGCCGAGCTTGCGCTTGGCCGCCGGCGTGTAGGCCTCGAAGCGGTAGGTCCAGCCCCAGAGCAGCTCGAAGCGGCGCCGGTCCCAGGCGATCGGGTCGAAGGGGGCGAGAAGACGGACGCGTTCGTCGGGGGCATAGCGCGAGGAGCGCGGGTTCTCGTCGGCGGGCCAGTACCAGTCGGTGCGATCGATCCGCACCGTGGCGAGTTGCTCGCGCGCCGTCGCCAGGGCGGCGCGCGCTTCCTTCGCGAGATGAGGCGCGCCGTAGCCGAGAAGAAGGTAGGTCAGGTAGCGAAAGCTCGTGCCCGGCAGCGGCGCGTACTTGCGCAGCACCAGTTCGAGCAGCGCCACGGCGCGCTCGGTGCGGGCGGCACGGCTGCTGTCGGCGGGTGGGTGCGCGACTGCCTCGTAGATGCGGATCCCGGCCTCGCGCCGGGCGACGCGCAAGAGGCCCCGGTAGTGCATGCCGTCGAGCAGGTGCGTCGTCGCGTTGCTCGATCCGCCCCAGGCGTTGGTGGTCCGGCCGTGCGCGAACTCGGCGTCGACCTGGCGCGGATGGGTCGGGCCGTTCGCCTGGATGAAGGCCAGCACCTCGGCAGCCTTCTTTTTCGTCGTCGGGCTCCACTTGCGTTCGGCGACGCGCGGATGCATGAGCGCCAGGTGCTTGCGCGGCAGGAAGCCGTAGTTGACCAGGCAGTCCTCCTCGATCGCGAGCTTTTCGTAGCGCCTTTCGAGGTCGCCGGCGCGGTAGCCGGCGACGCGATGGCGCAGCGTCAGGTCCTGGGCGCGCGCCGGGGCGCGGATCGGGTCCGCCTGGACGAAGCCCAGCTTCTCGATCGCCCTTAGGAGGGTGGTGGGCTTGAACAGGGTCCGCGCCACCGCATATCGGCGCAGGTCGTCCAGGGTCGGCGGCTTCGGCATGCGCAAATGATGCACGCCGCGCTGCCGGTTACAGTCCGCGCCGAAGGAGCCAGAGCCATGTCGAAGCCCGGCAAGGTGGTGTTGACCGTGCTGCTGCTCGCCGGATTCGGCGCAGCCCTGTTCTTCGCGATGCGCGGCCAGAAGGCCGAGCAGGAACAGAAGGCCGAAGCCGCGGCGATCGCCTCGGCCACCGAGCTGAAGGGCCTGATCGCCCTCGACGTCGAGCCGTTCTTCGCCGATCCACGCGTGCGCCGCATCCTCGCCGAGAAGCGCCTGCCGGTGACGGTGACGCGCATCGGCAGCCGCGAGATGGCGGCGCGCGTCGTCCCGGGCGCAATGCCCGACTTCCTCTTCCCCTCCGGCGTCGTCGCCGCCAACCAGATCGCCGACGCCGCCGCCAAGGCGAAGATCGCGATCGCCCAGTCGTCGCCGTTCTTCTCGCCGATGGTCATCGCCAGCTGGCAGCCGGTGGCGAAGATCCTGGTCGCCAACGGCATGGCCAAGCCGCTCGGCGACAAGACCTACGGCGTCGACATCGCCAAGCTGACCGAGACGATGCTGGCAAGGAAGCGCTGGAAGGACCTGAAGGGCGCCGAGGCCTACGACGTCTCGCGCGGCGTGCTTGTCTCCACGACCGACGTGCGGCGCAGCAACTCGGCGGCGATGTACCTGGCGCTGACCAGCTATGCCAAGAACGGCGACGTCGTCACCGACCGCGCCGCCGCCGAGCCGCTGGCGCGCCAACTCGCCGAGCTGTTCAAGCGCCAGGGCTACCAGGAGAACTACGTCAACGGCAACTTCGACGACTACGTCGCCATCGGCATGGGCAAGGCGCCGATGGCCTTCATCTACGAGTACCAGCTGGTCTCGCACGCTCTGGCCAAGAAGGGCATCGCCGCCGACATGGTGCTGATGTACCCGCAGCCGACGATCGTCAACAAGTTCGTGTTCGTGGCGACGAACGAGCGCTCGCGCGCTCTCGCCGACCTGCTGGCCAACAACGCCGAGCTGCAGAAGATCGGCGTCGAGTACGGCTTTCGCGTCGCCGACACCAGGGTCTTCATCGAAGCGGTGAAGCCGACCGGCCTCTCGGTCGAGGAGCGGGTGACGCAGGTGGTCGACCCGCCGTCGTTCGACATCATGGCCGGCATGATCGACGTCGTGACGCAGGAGATGGCGAAATGACGACGACGACGAAGGAATCCGTTTCGTCCCGCCGGCCGCTCGCGCTCCTGCTCGTCTGGAGCGCCGCCCTGGCGCTCGTCGCCTGCGGCAAGAGCGAGCCCGAGCCTGCCGCCGCCGCCGCCAAGGCGCCGGCCGCGCCGGCCGCCGAGGCCGCTGTCTTCTCGGTGCTCGCCACCACCGACCTGAAGGACGCGCAGGCGCTGGAGCAGATGGTCGAGAAGGCCACCGGCGTGAAGCTGCGCTTTTCCTGGGGCGGCACGATGGAAAGCACCGAGGCCGTGCTCACCGGCAAGGCCCAGGCCGATGCCGCCTGGTTCGCCAACGCCAAGTACCTGCTCTCCGATCCACAAGGCCAGGCGCGGGTGAAGCTGCAGGAAAAGATCATGCTCTCGCCGATCACCGTCGGCGTCAGCGAGTCGGCGGCGAAAAAGCTCGGCTGGGACGACCCGGCGACGGCCGGCAAGGTGACCTGGAAGACGATCGCCAAGGCCGCTGCCGAAGGCAAGCTGAGCTACGCCCTTTCCAATCCGGCAACCTCGAACCAAGGCTTCATGGCGCTGATGGGCGTGGTCGCCGCGGCCAGCGACAAGGCCGATGCGCTCGCCGCCGCCGACGTCGACCGGGGCGCGATCGCCAGCTTCCTCAAGGGCTACAAGCTGGTCGGCGACAACTCGACCTACCTGGCGGAGAAGTTCATCGAAGGGCAGGGGCCGCGGCTCAACGCCTTCATCAACTACGAGAGCTGGCTGCTGACCCTCAACAACGGCGGCAAGCTGAAGGAAAAGCTCGTCCTCGTCTATCCGAAGGAAGGCGTCTCGACCGCCGACTATCCGTTCATGCTGCTGCAGGAGTCGCGCCGCGCCGACTACCTGAAGGTCGTGGCCTACCTCAAAGGCGGCGAGGCGCAGACCTGGCTGGCACGCCAGACCCTGCGCCGGCCGATCTCGGCCGAGGTCGCGGGCCAGGTCGCCGACCTGTTTCCCAAGGCCGGCGGCACCCTGGTCGAGCTCGCGTTCTCGCCCGACCGGCAGCTCTCCGACGGCCTGATCGACGCCTACCTCAACGAGTTCCGCCGGCCGATCGCCTCGACCTTCGTCATCGACACCAGCGGCAGCATGGAAGGCCACGGCCGGCGCGCGCAGCTGGTGCAGGCCATCCACTACATCTCCGGCGACGACAGCTCGCTCACCGGCCGGCTGGCCAAGCTCACCGACCGCGAGCGTGTCTGGATGCTGCCGTTCTCCGACCGGCCGCGGCAGATGACCTACTTCGAGCTGCCCGCGGGCCGGACCAAGGCGCGGGGCGTCCAGATCCAGGAGGATTCCGAGGCCAAGCAGAAAGTGCTCGGCGACGTGCGCGACTACGCCGATCGGCTCTCGATGTCGGGCGGCACCGCGCTCTACGACAGCGTGCTGGTGGCGCTCGAGCACATGCTGGCCGAGCGGAAGAAGAACCCCGGCTACCAGTATTCGGTCGTCGCCTTCACCGACGGCGAGAACAACCAGGGCCGGAACCTGAAGGCGTTCCAGGAGGCTTACGCGCAGTTGCCGGAAGACGTGCGCGCCATCCCGGTGTTCATGGTGCTGTTCGGCGAGGCCAAGGAGGCCGACCTCAAGGCGATGGTGCAGATCACCGGCGGCAAGGTGTTCGACGCGCGGAAGACGCCGCTCTACGCCGTCTTCAAGGACATCCGCGCGTACCAGTAACCTTCGCCCATGTTCGCGAAGCTCTCCCGGATTCTTCTCAGCCCCGCCAACTGGCTCGGGCTCACGGTCGCGATCGCCGTGCTGGTGTTGAAGGCGCTCGGCCTGGTCGGCCTGGCCGGCCTGCCGCTGGCGCTGTTCGGCTATGTCGCCGGCTTCGTCGCCGGCGGCCTGTGGCTCGGCTTTCCCAAGCTCGCC
Source organism: Caldimonas sp. (assembly GCA_036509055.1). Classification (GTDB taxonomy): domain Bacteria; phylum Pseudomonadota; class Gammaproteobacteria; order Burkholderiales; family Burkholderiaceae_C; genus Schlegelella_A. The sequence goes on along the minus strand of DATCGH010000344.1, from coordinate 3,108 downwards.
AGGCCGGCCTGGGACGCCGACGCGCTCGAGTTCAACGACGACGGCGACGCGCGCGAGGCGATGGGCCGGGCGCTGCGGGCGGTGCGCGGCCTGGTGCAGTTCAATCCCGAGAACCGCCTGCCGGCGAGCCTGCAGGCCAAGGTGCTCGAGCTCTGCACCTCGCTCGAGCAGCTGCTGTCGCAATGGGAGCGGAGCAAGGGCGTGCTGTCGCTGCAGGAGGGCTTCCATGCCCGCCACATCGCGATCTCGTACCTGCCGGACGCGCTCAAGACCTACCTGTCGATCCCGGCGAAGTACGCCAGCTCGCGCGTCATCCAGGACGGCAAGACCGCGGTCGACATCTTCCGCGGCACCCTCGTCGACCTCGAAGGCAAGGTCGCCCAGCTCGCCGACGACCTGGCGAGCCAGGACGCGCATGCCTTCCTCGCCCACTCGCAGTTCCTGCACGAGAAGTTCGGCGCCCGGGGCATGATCCCGGCACCCGAGCTCACCCCTCCCCCACCCCTGGAGAGCACGCCCCATGGCCGCCGCTGAATCCGCCTCGACCCCGGGCACGCCGCCGCCCACCCCCGTGGCCACGGCCACGACGCCCACCTTCCAGCTCACCCCGCCGGAGGTGATCACGCCGGTGCCCGCCGAGGTCGCGCCCAAGGCCGTGCCGCTGCCGCCCGAGACGGTGAAGGCGGTCGACGACCAGGTCGCGCGCTTCATCGATGCGCTGATGACCGAGAACGTGCACTCGCCCGAGTTCAAGGCCAGGCTCGACGGCGCCTTCGCCCTCGGCCGCGAGGAGATCTCCAGCGCCGCCGGGCTGATGCAGGGGCGCTTCCTGCAGCGCAACTTCATCGGCGCCGAGGACAGCCCGGCCTACAAGGCGATCGGCGAGATCCGCGGCCTGCTCGACACGCTCAATCCGGGCAAGGACGGCGACTTGCTGCAGCCGAACAAGATCCTCGGGGTCATTCCCTTCGGCAACAAGCTCAAGGCCTACTTCCGCAAGTACGAGAGCGCCGGCGGCCAGCTCACCAAGTCGATCGAGCAGCTCTATGCCGCGCGCGACGACGTCCAGCTCGACATCGCCGACATCGACGCCACCCGCAACAAGCTCTGGGAGGCGATGCAGAAACTCGCCGCCGCGGCGCAGTTCGCGACCACGCTAGACGCGCGCCTGGCCGAGCGGGTGCAGGCGCTGAAGGCCACCGATCCCGAGCGCTCCAAGGCGCTCGAGCAGGAGGTGTTGTTCTACGCCCGCCAGAACCTGCAGGACATCCTGACCCAGCAGGCGGTCTGCGTGAACGGCTACCTCGCGCTCGACGTGCTGAAGAAGACCGGCCGCGAGATGATGAACGGCTGCAACCGGGTCGCGACCACCGGCATGAGCGCGCTCGCCGTCGCCCAGACCGTGGCCCGGGCCACCGGCAACCAGGTGCAGGTGATGGACATGCTGAAGGGCGTGAACGCGACCATCGGCGCCCTCATCGCCGAGACCGGCAAGCAGCTCAACACCCACGTCGACCAGACGGCGCAGTTCGCGACCAACCCGATGATCGGCATCGAGACGATGCAGGGCATGTTCGACCAGACCTTCAAGGCGATGGACGCGATGGACAGCTTCCGCTCCAAGGCGATCGACGTCATGGGCAAGAACAACGAGATCATCCGCGGCCAGCTCGAGAAGAGCGAGGGCTTCGTCGACCGGGTGCGGCAGCAGCGCGCCCGGGAAGCGGGCGGCTCGTCGATCGACGGCCCGGTGGCGCTCTAGGCGGCGCGATGGTCGAAGGCTCCGCCACCGCGTCGTCGCCGACGACGCTCGCCGATCGCCTCGCCGGCTGCTACACCGGGGTCGTCTACGACGTGCTGCGCGGGCGCGGCATCACCGAGTGCATCCTGCCGCCGACGATCCTGCCGCTCGACCCGGGCATGGTCGCCGCCGGTCCGGTGTTCACGGTCCGCGGCCTGCCCGACGCGACCGTCTCGGCGCACGAGACCCTGCTGCGCTGGACCGAGCTGCTGTCGCGCGCGCCCAAGGGCCACGTCGTCCTGGTCCAGGGGAACGACGCCGAGCGGGCGCTGATGGGCGAGCTGTCGGCCGAGACGCTGCAGTTTCGCGGCGTGCGCGGCTACATCGTCGACGGCGGCTGTCGCGACACCGCCTTCATCCGCCGCCTCGGCTTCCCGGTGTTCTGTGACAAGGCGACGCCGCGCGACATCGTCGGCGCCTGGGTGCCGGTGGCCTACGACGAGCCGATCAGCTTCGGCCAGGTGGTGGTGCGGCCGGGCGACTACGTACTCGCCGACTGCGACGGAATCGTCGTCGTGCCGCAGGCGCTGGCCGAGGAGGTGGTCGATGCCGCGACCGCGGCGATGGCCACCGAGGACAAGGTGCGCGCCGCGATCCTTTCCGGCGTCGATCCGCAGCAGGCCTACCTGCTGCACGGCAAGTTCTAGGGGGCTGTTCGCAGGCCCTAGCCGGCGGCGAGCGGCAGGCGGACGGTGAAGCTGGCGCCGGCACCGGGGCCGGCGCTCGCGGCCTCGATGCTGCCGCCGTGCTGCTCGACCAGCCGTCGCGCCACCGGTAGCGCCAGGCCGAGGCCGTCGCGCGGGCGGATCGACGATGGGTCGCCCGGATCGTGGCGCTCGAACAGCCGCGGCAGCCGGGACGGCTCGATGCCGGCACCGTTGTCGCGGACGGTGAGCTCGAGCGCGCCGCCGACGGGCCGCATCAGCACCTCGATGCGGCCGCCCTGCGGCGTCGACTCGATGGCGTGGGCCAGCAGGTTCGCGACCACCTGACGCAGGCGCGCGGGGTCGCCGCGGACCGGCCGACCGAGCGGCTCGAGAAGCGGGAAGAGGCGCAGCCCCTTGGCGTCGACCGCCGGCTGCGCCGCCTCGACGGCGGCGGTCACGAGCGCCGCCATGTCGAGCGGCCGCGGGTCGAGCAGGACCGCGTGGGAGAGGACCCGATCGGCGTCGAGCATGTCGTCGAGCAGCTGCGCCTGCGCCGCCGCATTGCGCGCGATCGCGTCGAGGCCGCGCGTCAGCGTGGCCGCATCGGCGCGCTTGAGCTGCAGTGCCTTGGCCCAGCCGAGCACCGCGCTCATCGGCGTG
>DATCGH010000343.1:0-3391 GCA_036509055.1 Caldimonas sp. | reverse complement strand
GCTAGGGCACCAGCCTCAGCAGGTGCTCCGCCGCGCCCGGCAGGAACGGAGTAGGCCGGCCCGCAACCCAATCCTGGTGCCCGGCGCCGTAGTACGGCGAGAGGGGATGGCCGCTCTGGCCGCCCGGCATGTTGAAGACGCCGCTCTCCTCGCGGCCGGGCGAAACGACGAAGCGCTCTGATTGGCCGAAGTCCGGCGCCGCGACCCGCGGCATGTGGCTGTCGCCCGGGATCGGCTCGGCCGGCACGGCGAGCCAGCGCATGCCGAGCGGCAGCGCCGCCGCCATCGGATGGGCGATGCGGGTGGTGTTGCGCTTGCCCCAGGTGGCCTCGGCCAGCGGCGTGCCTTCCTGCTCGACGCTGGCGATCGCCTCGTCGATCGCCGCGAGCTGCACGGCGCGCCAGTCGGCGCTGCCCGGCGGCAGCCAGCCGGCCGGCCGCTCGTCGAGGAGGCGGGCGATCACGGCCGGCCAGCGCGAGGTCGCGCGCGAGAAGCTGCCGCGCTTGTCCGCCTCCTTCAGTGCCTCGTCGACGCCGCCGAAGAGGCGCGCGTACAGGCCGGCGACGAAGGCGCGGGTCAGGCGGTAGCCGACCGAATCGATGCTCGCGCGACCGGTCCAGGTGGTCTCGAGCAGGCGCTTGAACTCGTCGCGCTTGGCCCGCCTGGCCGGGTCGGTGTCGCCGGCGAGCGCCTGCAGGGCGCGGTCGCGCCAGGGCGCGAGGTAGAGGGCGCGGTCGTCGAGGAAGACGCTGTAGAGGCCGGCTTCGTCGGTGCTCGGGCCGAGCGCGGCGACGCTGTCTCTCGCCTGTCGTTGACGCGCGCCGAGGTCGGCGCCGCCGTCGCCGATCGCGCCGTATCCGGCACCGGCGAGCTGGCGGGCGTTGGCGGTGACGATCTGCCCGGCGCTCGGATCGCCGATGCTCGGATGCGCCGCCGGTGCGGCGAGCGCGCTCCAGGTGTGCGACGCGGCGGTGCTCGCCGGCGCCGGAAAGGTCGAGGCCCAGCTCGCCTCGCGCCCGGGCAACGGGCCGGCCACGGTCCAGCCGATGTGGCCGGCGGCGTCGCCCGCGACCAGGTTCTGCGCCGGAAAGCCGGCGCGCTGGGCGATGGCAATCGCTACGGACGTGGTCGTCGCGAATTCGAGCTCGAACGGCACGAAGTTGACGGCACCCGGGTCGTGCGCCACCCAGTGCACCGCGTAGCGCCGGCCGCCGCGCTCCCAGACCGGGCCGAACGCGGTCTCCCTGACCGGCAGGACCTCGTCCTCGGCCCCGGCGACGGCGATGCGCTCCTCGACCGTGCGCACCAGGCCCCATTCGTCGCCGCTCGCGCCGCGCATGGTCGGCGGCAGCCGGTAGCGGCTCGCATCCTTCGGATCGAGCTCGAGCTCGAGCAGGTCGAGGTAGGCGCCGTAGCTGTTGGTGAGGCCCCAGGCCACCTGGCCGTTGCTGCCGGCGACCAGCGCCGGCGTGCCGGGGAGTGTGACCCCGACCAGCCGGCGCAGCGGCGCGCCGGCGCTCTCGAGCTCGATCGCGGCCCGATACCAGATGTGCGGCAGGCGCAGCGTCAGGTGCATGTCGTTGGCGACGATTGCTGCGCCGCTCTTGCTGCGCCCGCCGGCGACGACCCAGTTGTTGCTGCCGACCTCGGCATCGCCGACGTCCTCGAGCAGCGCCACCTTGGTCTTCGCCGGCTTGCCGAACCAGGCCGGCGCCTGCGCAGGCAGCGGCGCGGGTGCGGCGTCGATCGCCGGCGCATCGAGCGGCGCGTCGTAGCCGCTCGCGCTCGGCAGCAGGAAGGCGAGCTGCTCGGCGGTCGTGCCCTGGTCGCGCAGCCAGCCGCGCGAGAACACCCGATGCAGCAGGTCCTCCTGCAGGTCGAAGTACATCGCCCAGACGACCAGCAGCGTGTCCTGCGCGACCCAGGGCCGCGGCGTCGCCCGCAACACCCCGTATTCGAACGGCCGCGCCGCCAGTCCGGCGAGGCCGGCGTTGACGCCCGCGGCATAGCGCTCGAGCAGCACCCGGTCGCCCTCGGGCAGGGCGGCCAGGGCCACGCCGGCGCGGGCGCCGAAGCGATGGATGCGGCGCTCGCGGTCGACCGGCAGCAGCGCCTTGCCGAGCAACGCCGCCAGCTCGCCAGCGCCGGCGCGGCGCAGCAGGTCCATCTGGAAGAAGCGCTCCTGCGCATGGACGAAGCCGGTGGCGAAGGCGACGTCGCCGCGATCGCTGCCATGGATCGTCGGCACGCCCCGGGCATCGCGCGCCACCGAGACCGGGCCGCGCAGGCCGGCGGCGGCGATCTCGCCGTCGAGCGTCGCCAGGCTGGCGCGGAGGAACGCATAGCCGCCGATCGCGGCCGCGAGCACGAGGGCGACGAGCAGCCAGAGGAAGGCGAGGATCCAGAAGCGCGCGCGCCCGCGCCGCACCGCCACCGTCTCCGCCATCGCTATTTGCCTCCGTGGGAATCGGCCGAGTCTAGCGAGGCGATGGCCGCCTCTCAGTGATGCGGCGGCGGCGCGGTGCTGCCTCGTCCCACCAGCTCGAAGCCGAGCGTCTGGAAGGCGACATGCGGCTGGCCCTCGAGTCGCGCCACCACCTGCTCCGCAGCGGCGCGGCCGATCTCGACGATCGGCGTGCGGATGCTGGTGAGGCCGGGCGTCTGGGTCGCGCCGAGGTCGGTGTTGTCGCAGCCGGCGATCGAGATGTCATGGGGGATGCGCACGCCCTCGGCCCGGCAGGCGACCATCGCGCCGACCGCGAACACGTCGTTGGTGCCGATCACCGCGGTCGGGCGCAGCGCCTTGGGCAGGGCGAGCAGCGACTGCATCATCGCCGCCGCGGCGCCGAGGTCGATCGGGCCGTGGCGGATGCAGCGCTCGTCGAGCGTCAGGCCGGCCTGCGCCAGCGCCGCGCGCATGCCGGCGCCGCGCTCGGTGGCGCGGTCGTTGCCCGCGGTCACGGCGCTGAGCAGGCCGAAGCGGCGGTGGCCGAGGGAGAGAAGGTGGCGCGTCATCTCGAAGGTGGCGGCACGGTTGTCGAAGCCGATGCTCGGGTGGCGGCGCATCGGATCGACGCCCCAGGTCAGGACGAACGGCCGGCCGTAGCTTTCGAGCAGGGCGAAGAGCGCGGGGTCGTGGTCGAGGCCGACGAAGACGAACGCGTCGACGCCGCGGCGGATCAGCTGCTCGGTGATGCGCACCTCGGAGGCGAGGTCGTAGTGGTGCTCGGCCAGGACCATCGAGTAGCCTTTGGCGTCGAGCACCGCCTGCATCGCGCTGGTGGTGCGGGCATAGAGGGCGTAGTCGAACGAGGGCACGACCGCGCCGACCATGTGGCTGCGGGCGCTGCGCAAGGCCCGGGCCGCGCCGTGCGGCACGTAGCGCAGCTTG